>CAYILU010000258.1:695-2322 GCA_964364235.1 uncultured bacterium
TTTCACCGCCTCCAGGTTGATCTTGGCCGTCGTCTCCTCCAGCGAGGTGCGCCCGACGTACTTCCCCGTGTTGACGTCGATCACCGTGAGCGCCTCGGTCTGCTCGATGACGATGTAGCCGCCGCTCTTGAGCCAGACCTTCTTGTCGAGGGCGCGCGCCAGCTCGATCTCGATGCCGTAGTGCTCGAAGATCGGCTGCGAGCCTTCATAAAGCTCGATCCGGTCCTGGATGCCCGGGAAGAACTGCGCCGCGAACCCCCGGATCCGCCCGAACTCCTCCTCGTCGTCGACCACGACCCGGTCCATGTCCGCGGAGAAGAGGTCGCGGACGGCGCGCAGGGAGAGCGACAGCTCCCGGTGGACATGGGAAGGCGCGTTGGAAGCGTCGCTTTTCTTCCGGATCGACTCCCAGAGGCAGACCAGGTAGTCCATGTCGGCCTTGATATCCGCCTCTGTCTTGCCTTCCGCCGCCGTCCGGACGATCGCCCCCATCCCCTCGGGGCGGATCTTCTCCACGATCCCGCTCAGCCGCTCCCTCTCCTCCGCGTCATCGATCCGCCGCGAGATCCCGATGTGGCCGGACCAGGTCAGCAGGACAAGATACCGTCCGGGCAGGGTGATGTGACTCGTGATCCGCGCCCCCTTGGTGCCCAGCGGCTCCTTCGCGACCTGCACCAGGATGTGCTGCCCCTCGCGGATCAGCCCCTCGATCGGCGGGAGGAAATGCTCCTGGGGGTACCTCGCTTCCCGGATGCCGATCTCCTCCGGCAGCACCGCTTCCTCGCTCCCGTCGGAGTCGAACTCCAGTTGCGGGGTGACGAAGTCCCCGGCGAAGAGGAAGCCGGCCTTGTCCATGCCGATGTCGACGAAGGCGGCCTGCATCCCGGGGAGCACCCGGATGACCTTTCCCTTGTAGATGTTGCCGACGATGTTCTGGTCGCCCCTGCGCTCGAGGAGGAACTCGATGAGGATCCCCGACTCCAGGGTGCCCACGCGCGTCTCGTAGGGCGAGGCGTTGACGACGATGAGCTTGTTGGATTTCTGCACGTTATCTCTTCTTTCGGGGAACGAGTTCCGCCGTTATTTTCTTCAGGGCGAACCGGTCGGGCGGGAGCGCGACGCCAAGAAGCCCGGAGGCCGCGTCGAGCGGCCGGACGCCCCTGCCTGTTCCATGGATGATTGTAATGAAGAGTGCGTCGTCGTTCATCAGGAAATTGGACACGAGAGGTTTCAGGTCGATCTCCTGCCGGCTGTCCTCCCTGAAAACCGCTACGGGGAAGGCGTGGGAGGCCAGGAATCCCTCCCACGCCCGAGCGACACGTTCGGGGCTTACCTCCCCGGGGAGCCCGGAGGGCGGCAGGGGATCGATCCGGTACGCGCAGATGAGGTCGAAATCGGAAAGGCGGGGAGACCCCGGCGGCACGTGATTCGCCGAAACGATCCGGATCCCCTCGGGGAGGAACGCGGGCTGCCTCTTTTCGAACTCCGCCGCGACCACCGGCAGGGAAAACTCCGCCTCCACGAATTCCGCGAGGCTTTCGGTCCCGACGGGCAGCGCCGGGGAGAAGGAGAGGCGGGGGGCGGGGTTGAACCCCTGGCTGTAGGCGACGGGGAAGCCCGCGCGCCG
>CAYILU010000259.1:0-2300 GCA_964364235.1 uncultured bacterium
TTTTCACCTGCATGCCCACGTACTTGCTGGCGTTCAGGAGGGCGGCGAGCACCACGACGGCCGTCCCGTGCTGGTCGTCGTGCATCACGGGGATGTCGAGCATGGCGTCCAGCCGGTCCTCGATCTCGAAGCACTCGGGCGCCTTGATGTCCTCCAGCTTGATGGCTCCGAACGTGGGAGCGATCGCGGCCACCGTCCGGATGATCTCCTCCGTGTCCTTCGACTGGATGAGGATCGGTACCCCGCTGATTCCCACGAGGGCGTCGAACAGCGCCGCCTTCCCCTCCATCACCGGCATGCCGGCGACGGCCCCGATGTCCCCAAGGCCCAGGATGGCCGTCCCGTTCGTCACGATCGCCACGGTGTTGCAGATGGCCGTGTAGTCGTAGGCGAGCTCCGGCTTGCCCTGGATCAGCTTGCAGACCTTGGCTACGCCGGGCGTGTAGACTTTCCGCATCACGGAGATGCTGTCGATCGCCATGCGGGCCTTGACGCTGATCTTGCCGCCCTTGTGGAGCTCCAGGACGGGATCGATGATGTCGGAGATGATGACGCCTTCGACCTTCCCCACCTCCTCCAGAACCGCCTGGAGGTGGGCGTCGTCGTCCACGAAGACCGTGAGGTCGCGGGTGTTGTACTCGAGCCCGTAGCCGACCAGCCGGATGTCGCCGATGTTCCCTCCGGCGGCGCCGATCGCGGTGGCGACCTTGCCGAAGAAGCCGGGCCGGTCGAGGATCATCATCCGGATCGTCTTGACGATCTTGTCGATTCCCTTTTCGATCTGCATCGGTTCATCTTATCTTCCGGCAATCTTCTTTGTCAAACCACGGCGGGAAAATGTAAAATGACGCCGATGATCTTGTATTGTTCCGCCTGTTCCTCGCAGAACTTCGTCTCCGCCGAGCGGGGGGCCGTGGGGGAAATCCCCCCGCGCTGCTGGAAGTGCGGGGAGCCGCTGCCGGCGGAGGATGAAACCGGCCACGGGGCGGGCGAATCAAAAGGCCCGAAGAAGCCCAATACGTCTGGGAGCGGGGAGAATGCATAAGATCCGAGTGGCCGTGGCCGGGGTCGGGAACTGCGCCAGCGCCCTGCTTCAGGGAATCGAGTTTTACCGGGATATCGCGAAGCCCCCGGCCGGGGCCTTCATCCCCGGTCTGACGAATCCCGACATCGGTGGGTACCTTCCCGGCGACATCGAGATCGTGGCGGCGTTCGACATCGACCGCAGGAAAGTGGGGCACCCCGTCCGGGAGGCGATCTTCTCGCTGCCCAACTGCACCAGGCGGTTCGTCCCGGAGATGCCGTCCGGCGGTCCGGTGGTGATGATGGCCCCCGTGCTCGACGGCGTGGCGCCGCACATGCGGGATTACCCCGAGGACCATACGTTCCTTCCCTCGGACGAGCCTCCCTGCGACGTGGAGGCCGTCCTGCGCGACTCGGGGGCCGAGATCCTGGTCAGCTACCTGCCCGTCGGGTCCGAGGAGGCCACCCGGTTCTACGCGGAGATCTGCCTCGCCGCCGGCGTCTCCCTCGTGAACTGCGTACCCGTGTTCATCGCCTCCGACCCCTTGTGGTCGGAGCGGTTCCGGCAGCGGGGGATCCCGATCGTCGGGGACGACATCAAGTCGCAGCTCGGCGCGACGATCGTGCACCGGGCGCTGGCCCGCCTCTTCTCCGAGAGGGGGATCCGCGTGCGGCGCACCTACCAGCTGAACACGGGCGGGAACACCGATTTCCTCAACATGCTCTCCCGGAAACGGCTCCAGTCGAAGAAGATCTCCAAGACGGAGGCCGTGACCTCGGTGCTGACGCACCCCATCGACGACGAGGACATCCACATCGGGCCGTCGGACTACGTCCCCTGGCAGAAGGACAACAAGCTCTGCTTCTTGAGGATCGAGGGGGAGGGGTTCGGGGGTCTGCCGATCGAGGTCGAGCTGCGGCTGTCCGTGACCTGCTCCCCGAACAGCGCGGGGGTGGGGATCGACGCAATCCGGCTCTGCCGGCTCGGGAGGGACATGGGGCTCGCAGGCCCACTGCTCGCCCCTTCCGCCTATTTCATGAAGCATCCGCCTGTCCAGCTCCCCGACGACGAGGCGCGGCGGGAGCTCGAGGAGTTCATCGCGGACTACCGGGCCTGGCGGCGCTCGACAGAAGTTCCGCCCACGATGCCGCGCACCTCGCCCACGTGAACGGCGCGGCGACCCGGACCCCCTCTTTCCCGAGCCGGACCCGCATCGGCTCATCGGCGAAGACGGCGCCCATGCACCGGGCGGCCGTGGACCTGCGCCCCGGGTCCG
>CAYILU010000260.1:0-2289 GCA_964364235.1 uncultured bacterium
CGACTTCGTGCGCGGGATCTGGCTGATGCTGCAGGCCAGGGAGCCGGACGATTACATCATCGCCACGGGGAAGAGCCGCTCCATCCGCGATTTCCTTTCCGCGGCGTTCGGGCACGTGGGGCTTCCATGGGAGGAGTGGGTGGAGATCGACACGACGCTCGTCCGCCCGGTCGAGGTGGGGCTTCTCGTCGGCAACCCGGCCAGGGCAAAGGAGAAACTCGGCTGGGAGCCCGCCGTTTCCTTCGATGCATTGGTCAAGATGATGGTGGACGCCCAGATCGCGAAGCTATCCCACTCCGGGAAATAGCGGTTCCGCTCCAGCAACCAATCGGAATACAAGCGTTTTTCCCAACATGCCGAAGTGCTGGCCGTCTTGCGCCCCCGTTGGGGTGAACCGGTTCCGCGTGTCGAATGCCCGCGGGAACGCGAACGCGCGACGCCGGGATGGGGAAATCCCGAAAAAATGCGAAATTCTCCGGTACCCATTGAAGATTTTTGTGGAAAGGGCGATAAAACCTGTGGCTTGTCCAGGATATGGGCGGAAGGGGTGGCCGATCATGACCTACGAGCAGCGGGATTCTTCTCCCACTGAAGAGACCAGGGAAGACCTCCTGCGGGAGGCGGAGCGTTTTATCGAGGAGCCGGGCAGGGAGAAGATGCAGGAAGCGGCGGGTCCTCCCAGGTCCCTTCTCGTGTTCTCCCTGGCGGCCGAATGGTACGCCGTGGACCTGGCCCACGTGAAGAAAGTGCTCCGCACCGCACCGCTCGCCCACGTTCCGGGGGCTCCCCCCGAGGTCCTGGGCCTGATGAATTGCCAGGGGGAAGTGCTGTGCGTCCTCGACCTGCGCAAGATCCTCGGGATTCCGGGGGGAGCGAAGGGCGCTTCGACGACGGGGGGGTTCGTCGTGGTCATGCACTTCGGCGGGAAGGACGCGGGGGTCCTGGTCGACGGCGTGGACGACGCCTGGGAAATCCCGGCCTCCGAGGTCCTGCCTCCCCTGGAGTCGCTGGAGCCGTCCCGCGCCCGGTTTTTCGAGGGTACGGTCTCGCGGTCAGGCCGTTTCGTGGGGCTGTTGAGCGCGACCACGTGTCTCAACCCGTGAAGGTGAGGGGGCGATGAACGTTCTGGTGGTGGACGACGGGAAGACCCTGCGTGGGTACGATTGCCGCGAAGTCCTGAATGTGGAGGAAATCGAGGTTACGGGCGATATGGCGACCTCCGACCGCTTTCTGGTGCGCCTGGGGCGAACGGGGAGCCGGAAGGAGATCCGGTGCCGCGAGGTTTTGGGATTTTTCCCCCTCTCCGCCCGCGAGATCCGGCCGGTCCCCCCGGTGCTGCGGGAGCGGATGACGGGGGAAGTCCCGTGGGCGGTGGGTGTTACCGCGCACGGGCTGTGCCTGCTTTATTGATCCAATCCTGATTGAGATGTGAGATGAAGCAGGGGAGAGAAGCGATGCGTTGGAACAGCCTGGCCACGCGGCTCATTCTTTCGTTCCTTTTGTACGTGATCGCAGTGACGGCGCTCTTCACGATCTATCCCTACACCTTCGTCCGGGACAGGCTGGAGGAGGTACTCGCCGAACGCGGGGAGGCGCGGCTCAAGATCATGCACGATCCCATATCCGGCTACCTCTCCCTGGGCATGAGCAACTCCGTCCAGACCTACCTGGCGGATTTCACGAAAGAACTGCCGGAGGTCTCCTACACCGCCATGGCGGACGACAAGGGGATCTTCCAGGGCAACTCCGACCCCTCCCTGGTAGGGAAGCCGTGGAGCGGGAATGGCGCGGCCAGGCCGGGAGCAGGGGGTGGCAGGCGGCAGAGCGCCACGTATAGGGGAAAGCGCATCCTCGAGGTGTCTGCTCCGGTCCTGGTGGAAGGAAAGCCGGTGGGAACGATCCTCATTGGGCTCAACTACCGGGAGATGGACAACATCTTGGGCAAGCTCATGCAGCGGCTGGTCCTCATCGGATTCCTCGTGCTTGCCGTTTCCCTGGTGAGCACCCGGCTCTTCACCACGCGGATCATCTCCGGCCTCACCCGGCTGGGGAGGATGACGAAGGAGATCTCGCGGGGCGAACTCCGGACCAAGGTGCCCGAGGAGGGGTACGATGAGATCCGCGCGCTGGCGCGCGATTTCAACACGATGGCGGAGAATCTCCGGACGGTCCTGCAGCAGATCCAGCAGACGGGCTCGAAGGTGGGGGAGTTTTCCACGAGCATCCTGAGCGTGATCCAGAACCAGGCGACGAGCGCGGCGCAGCAGGCGGCCTCGGTGTCCGAGGTGA
>CAYILU010000261.1:0-2289 GCA_964364235.1 uncultured bacterium
CACCGTGCGGCCCTTTCAGCATCTCCCTCGCACGGCACGCGCGTCCGTGCGCAGCTCCCACCGCGGTCCGTTTTCGTCCCGGTACAGGAGGAGCGCGGGATCGGCCGTTCGCACGAGATGCCGCAAAAATCCCGCCCGGTTTTCTGCGGCGGGTGTCGGGGAGAGATAACCTGCGCCCCGCGGTAGCTCCGCCTTGCCGACCAACACGACGCGGGTTCCCTTCCTGGCGATCCGCCGCAGCGCAAAGAGGCAGCTCCGGAAGAGGCGGCACGCCTCCGCATACGGGACGTCGGCGTCTGTGAATGTCTCCGGCAAGCCAAAGACCAGGGCAAGCCGGGCGTCGTACCGGGCCAGGGCGGAAGGCAGCTTGCGGACCAAGAGCGCCTCCATCTGGTGGCAGGTAAACGCCCGGGAGACGCGGATCCGGGAGAGGGCCTCCTTCCCGTTGCCCCCCAGCGCCCTGGCCGCCTTGCCGATCTCGTACGGGTCGAACCGGTTTCCCCCGTCCACGGCTACGACGGATTCCCCGTGCAGGAGCGGCCGGGCCAGCGCCCGCAGCGCCAGGGGACAGGCCCCGTCCCCGAAGATCCCCGCCATCTTTCCCTGCGGCGGGGAGAGGCAGATGGAGGAGGCACGCTCGATATCGACGGGGGACATGATGGCTACTCCTAAACTTTCCGGTAGACGCCGATGACCTTGCCCGCGATGCGGAAATGAGGGGAGTCGGCGGGGATGGTGATCGGCGGGTAGGCCGGATTGGCCGCCTCGAGCCGGATCTTTCCCCGTTGCCTGCGAAACCGCTTGACCGTGGCCTCTCCGTCGATCACAGCCACGACGATTTCCCCGGGCTCGGCGTTTGGCTGCGCCCGGACGAGGACGTAATCCCCGTCGCAGATGTGGGCATCCGCCATGCTGTCTCCCTTGACGCGCAGGGAGAAGACTTCCCCCTCCCCGAGCAGGGAGGGGTCCAGAAAAAGCTCTTCCTCGATCTCCTCCACCGCCTCCAGGGGATTGCCGGCGGGGACCCGGCCCAGAACAGGAACACGCACCGGGGGGCGGGGCAGGGCCTCACCGACGAACTCGATCCATCGCGGGGAGTGAGGCCGTCGCCGGATGTACCCCTTCCGCTCCAGGAGGTCCAGGTAGTAGAAGCCGTTCTTCACGGCGATCCCGAAGCGCTCCGCGATCTCCCGGGCCGTGGGGGCGAACCGGTGGCGCGTCACGAACTCCCGGAGGAATTCCAGGACCTGCCGTTGTGTCGGGGTGAGGGGAGCGGCCATGTATGTATATTACTATACATATATCAGTGAGGGAAGAGGGAGGGGGCGGGCACGAAGAAGGTTTTGGTATTACGGAAGCGGGTCGATGCACCTCGCGTCGTCAAAGGAGGGGGTATTGACCCGGGGGCCAACGGGGAAGGCGAGCATCTCTTCCGGCGGGAACGGAACGAGAAGGGGGGCCAGCGAGTCCGGGCCCTGGAGCGACGGGTCGAGCCACCGGTTGTACTCCCCGGGGGCGACGATCACGGGCATCCGGTCGTGGATCGGGGACAGGATGGTGTTCGCAGCGGTTGTCAGGATGGTATACGTCTCTATCGTGCTCCCGCCGGGATCCTCCCAATGTTCCCACAGTCCGGCGAAGGCGAAGGGGAGGCCGTCGCGCATCCGGATGTAAAAGGGTTGTTTCTTCCGGTCGAGCTTCTGCCACTCGTAGAAGCCACTTGCTGGGACCAGGCACCGCCGATGTCGCAATGCGCTCCTGAAGGCCGGCTTCTCCACTGCGGTCTCCGCTCGCGCGTTGATAAGACGGTTCCCGATGGACGGGTCCTTAGCCCAGGAAGGGATGAGCCCCCACCGCAGACGTGTGAACTCCCGGCCCTCGTCGGCGGGGGAGGCCCGTACGACGGGCGCCATCTGGGAAGGGGCGATGTTGTAGCGGGGAGCGAAGTCGATGGACACGGGTACGCCGAATTCCTTCGATAGGACAGCGCTAGGTTCGAAGAGAGTGAATCGCCCGCACACCGTTTTCTCTCCCTTGTCTCATCGATAATTTGGGTTAGACTTTCTCCATGCACCGCCTACTACCTATTATCGCCTTAACGCTCTTTTTTTGGCTCTTCTTGTTCATCCTCATCGACCTCTGCCGCTGGTTCTCAGAACGTTACCGTGCCCTCAATCGATGTCTTCTTTTCTCCCAAGGGCGGTGCCACGGATACCATAGTTCAAGAACTAAGCCGCTCGAAAAAGGAAATCCTCGTCCAGGCGTATAGCTTCACCTCGGCGCCAATCG
>CAYILU010000262.1:0-2277 GCA_964364235.1 uncultured bacterium
GTGTCCCTTGCGCTCCTCCTGATGGGGGGCCTCCGCCTTTTCACCCTGTTCGCCGGTATGAGCGAAACCGGTCTCTGGGCGTTCGACCCCGGCCGCCTCGCGGGGATCGACACGTGGATGCTCGACCCCACCCTCGAGGCGATCACGCTGGGGATTTCCCTCCTGCTGGCATCCGGCTTCGCCCTGACGGAGCGATGGTTCCTCCTTAAGGAGAGGCTCGAGGGGCGGTTCGGCCTCATTTCCGAGGTGGACCGCTCGCTGATCGGCGTTCTGGAGGAGGACCGGATCCTGTCGATCGTGTGCGATGTGCTTTCGCGCCGGAAAGGGTATCGCCTCGCGTGGATCGCCGCCGGGGACCCGGACGGCTCGGTCCGGGTCGTGAAGCACGCGGGCGAGGGGGACGGGTTCCTGGCGGGCGCCGGGATCCGGTGGGACGATTCCCCCGAGGGGCGGGGGCCCACCGGCAGCGCGCTCCGCACGGGGGTGGCCTGCGTGGTGAACCACGTGGGGGAGGACCCGCGGATGGCCCCCTGGGAGAAGGTCCTTTCGGGGATCGGGATCCGGAGCGCCGCGTCCGTACGCATCGAGCCCAACGGACAGCAGCCGCTCGCGCTGACCGTTTACGCCGACAGCCGGTCCGCGTTCGACCGCGTCGAGCTGGAGTCGGTCTCCGCCCTGGCCCACAGGATCGGGGTCGCCATCCAGAGCGCGAGGCGCCACGAGTTCTTCGTCTGCGCGAAAGGGGGGTACGACGACCTCCTGAAGAGCCAGCGGGACGGCGTGATCCTCGTGCGTGGGGGGAAAATCGTGCGGGCCAACCCCGCCGCTGCAGCGATGCTGGGATTCCCCGAAACGGAGGACCTCTTCGGGCGGGATCCCTCGATGATCCTCGAGGAGCCGGAACGGGATCCCGCGCTGCGGGAGTTCCTGCGGTCCGGAGGCGACGCGGGCGGAAGATACGAGTCAGAGGCCGGAATCCTTCGCCGGGACGGGTCGTCCTTCACCGGAGAGATCTCCGCTAACTGGCTTCCCAGGGAAAGCGGGAAGGCGACGTGGATGCCCAGGCTCACCGGCCCCCTCGGGATGATCATCCTGCGGGACATCACGGAGAGGACGCGCCTGGAAAGGCAGATCATCGAGATGCAGAAGATGGAGGCGGTGGGCACCCTCGCCGGCGGGGTCGCCCACGATTTCAACAACATCCTCACCGGGATCCTCGGCAACCTCGATCTTGCCCAGAAAGCCATCCCGCCGACCTCCCTTGCGTCGATGCCGGTCAAGGAATCGATCCGGGCCTCGGAGCGGGCCGCCAACATGGTCCGGCAGCTCCTCGATTTTTCCCGGCGCTCGCCGTCGGAGCGCAAGGCCCTCGACCTCGGGAAGGTGGCGCGGGAGGTCGCGGACCTGTTCTCGCAGACCATCGACAAGCGGATCGGCGTGGAGACCGTTTCCGCCGCCGACCTCTGGCTCGCCTCGGCCGACCCGAACCAGATGCACCAGGTGATGATGAACCTGTGCGTGAACGCCAGGGACGCGATCATGGAGCGCCTGGAGGGGATACCGGACCCCGGCATCCCGGAGGGCGGCTTCAGTATCCGGCTGATCGCGGGGAACGCCCGCATCGGGGAGGAGTATTGCCGGCAGTACCCGTACGCCCGGCAGGGGGATTTCGTCGTCGTGTCGATCTCCGACAACGGGGCGGGGATGGACGAGGCGACGCGGCACAGGATCTTCGAGCCGTTCTTCACCACGAAGAAGCTGGGGAGGGGGACGGGGCTGGGGTTGTCCACCGTGTACGGGATCATCAAGCAGCACGAGGGCTGGATCAACCTGGAAAGCCGCCCCGGGGAGGGGACGACGTTCCGCACGTATCTGCCGAGGGCGGACGAGGGGGCGAAGGAGCAGGCCCCGGGGGCCGAGGCGGCCCGCCCGAAAACGGGGAAAGAGACGATCCTCCTGGTGGACGACGAGGAGATGATCCGGTCGGTCGGCCGGCAGATCCTCGAGATCCACGGCTATTCCGTCCTCACCGCGGCCGACGGGCAGGAGGCGATCGACCTCTACCTGCGGGAACGCGAGAGGATCGACCTCGTCATCCTGGACATGACGATGCCCCACTTGACGGGGGCCGACGTCCTGACGCGCATCCGCAACCTCAACCCGCGCGCCAGGGTCATCCTCTCGAGCGGCTACCCGTCCGGGGAGTCCCACCTCGCCTCGGCGTTCCTCCCCAAGCCCTACCGGGCCGAGAACCTCACGCGCATCGTGCGGGAAGTC
>CAYILU010000263.1:0-2253 GCA_964364235.1 uncultured bacterium
TAGGTCCGGACGTCCGGGAGGTCTTTCAGGGCACGAGCCTCCGGCGCGTCCCGCCCTTTGCGGACACGCTCCCTCCAGGCGATCGCCCCGTCGAACGGGTTCACCTCCGCCCGGAGGTACGTGGAGCCGTCGTCCACGAATCCGTTCCACGCGAAGGGCCCCGCCGGAAGGGGATATCCCCCCCTCTGCGTCCCCCCCGCCGGGAGGCCCGCGATGGCGGCCTCGGCTTTCCGCCCGATCCCGAAATCCATGCCGGCCGGCACCTCGCCCAGGGTGGGCAGCGCCCACGAGGAAACCACCTGGACACCGTTGTGAACGGCCGCATCCCGGACCGCATCCGCCGCCCGCACGTGGAGAAAGGCCGCAAGCCCCACATACGCGGCGAGGGCGAAGACCGCGGCGCGCGCTCGCGCCGGCCGGGAGCGGGACAGCAGCAGGCCAAGGACGACGATCCCCGTGAACGCGAGGTCGATGATGAACAGGAGGTCGAACGACACCCTCGCGTTGGAGAACGGCTGGAAGATCTGCGTCCCGTAGGAGTTGAGCAGGTCGAGGGCGATGTGGGAAAGCTGGCCGAGCAGTGTGAGCAGATAGAGTTTTTTCAGGTCCTTCCACTTCCCGAATCGGTAAAACAGCAGGGCGACGAGAAGGGAGGTCACCGCCACGCCGGCGAACGAGTGGGAGACCCCGCGGTGCAGCCGCAGGTAGATCTCGCTGCCGAACAGGGAGGCGACGTTGTCGGCGTCGGGCAGCACCGATCCGAGGACGACGGCGACGGTCGCCATCTTTTTTCCTTCATCGGATGGGACGGCCCGTGCGATGAGCCACCCCGTGAGGCCATGGGTAACGGTATCCATTAACTTTACATTATACCAGTCAGATCATCGACTTCGGGTCGAGGATCTTCCGGATCTCCTCCTCCGGGAGGATCTTCCTCTCCAGGAGGATCGCCCGGATCGTTTTCCCGGAGTGGTACGCCTCGTGGGCAAGCTCCGCCGCCCGGTCGTAGCCGATCGTGACCGCCAGGGGGGTCACCATCGCGAGGCTCTGCTCGATCAGTTCCCCGCACCGCTTCCGGTTGGGGGTGATCCCGGCGACGCACCGGTCCGCCAGAAGCCCCGCGGCGGCCGAGAGGAGCCCGATCGACTCCAGGAGGTTGCGCGCCATCAAGGGGAGCGTCACGTTGAGCTCCAGCACGCCGAGGGAGCCGCCCAGGGTCACCGCCGCGTCGTTGCCGATCACCTGCGCCGACACCTGGATCCCCACCTCGAGGATGACCGGGTTGACCTTCCCCGGCATGATGGAGGACCCCGGCTGGAGGGGCGGCAGGTCGATCTCCCCGATCCCGCAGCGCGGCCCGGAGGACAGGAGCCGAAGGTCGTGGCAGATCTTCATCAGGGAGGCCGCGAGCCCCTTGAGCGCGCCGCTCGCCGAGACGAGGGGGTCCTGCGCCCCCATCGCCTCGAACCGGTTCTCCGCCGGCCGGAACGGGATCCCGGTGAGCGTGCCGATCTCCGCGATGGTCCGCACGCCGAATTCCGGGTGGGCGGAAAGGCCCGTCCCGACTGCGGTCCCGCCCAGCGGGAGCTCCTCGAGGTCGCGGAACGTCGCCCGCACCCGGCGGATCCCGTGGTCCACCTGGGAGGCGTACCCCGAGAACTCCTGCCCCAGGGTCACCGGTACGGCGTCCTGAAGGTGGGTCCTGCCGATTTTCATTATGTCGGAGGACTCCCCGGCCTTCGCGGCCAGGGCGTCCCGAAGCCCCTCGAGGGCCGGGAGCAGGGCCTCGGAGAGCCGGCGGCGCGCCGCGATCCGGATGGCCGACGGGATCACGTCGTTGCTGGACTGGCACCGGTTGACGTGGTCGTTGGGGTGGACCGGGGAGTTGCTCCCCTTCGGCCGCCCCAGCAGCTCGTTGGCGCGGTTGGCGAGCACCTCGTTGACGTTCATGTTCGTCGAGGTCCCCGACCCCGTCTGGAAGACGTCGACCACGAACTCCCCGTCGAACTTCCCCTCCAAGACCTCCCGGGCGGCGCGCGAGATCGCCTCCGCCAGGGGCGCGGGGAGGAGCCCCAGCCCCGCGTTGACCTCCGCGCCCAGCCCCTTGATCATCGCCGCGGCGTACACCACCGGCAGGGGCATCGGGACCCCGCTCACGGGGAAGTTCTCGATTGCCCGACGCGTCTGTGCCCCGTAATACGCCTCCGCCGGGACTCTCACCTCCCCCATCGAGTCCTTTTCCACGCGGAACTC
>CAYILU010000264.1:0-2235 GCA_964364235.1 uncultured bacterium
CGATCTGAAGGGAGAATGCTCCATGCCGTTCCTTCCTCGGACGCTCCGGACCCCCGGTAGCGTCCCTGCTATCTTATCCACTCTGTTATTGTACCTCCAGCGGGAAATCGTCTATCGTTTCCTGTGTGCCGTCCCCGACCCCGCGCGACGGGGGCGGCGAGAGACGGGCCGGCGGTTGTCGACAGGCGACGGAGCAACCCAAGGGAAAAGGAGAGCGCGATGAAGGACACGCTGAAAGCGGGACTCACGCACACGCACAAGTACCGCGTCCCGGAGAACAAGACGGTGCCGTATCTCTATCCGGAGGCGAAGCCGTTCCAGGAGATGCCCAGGGTGTTCGCCACGGGCTTCATGGTCGGGCTGATGGAGTGGGCGTGCATCGAGGCGATGGCCCCCCACATGGATTCCGGGGAGGGGAGCGTCGGAACGCTCGTCAACGTGACGCACACGGCCGCGACGCCGCCCGGCATGGAGGTGACCGTGCACGTCCGGTGTGTCGGCGTCGAGGGGCGGCGCACCGTCTGGGAGATCGAGGCCAGGGACGAGGTCGAGGCGATCGGAAAGGGGACCCACGAGCGGTTCGCGATCGACTACGCCAAGTTCAACGCCCGCGTCGCGAAGAAGGCCGGCGGCGCGTAACACCTCATTGGCGGAAGGCGCTACGCTTCGGGGGCCTCCTGCAGCGTGCGCCTTCCCCATGGGTCGCACATCCTGCCCGGTAAAAAAATTTTCTTGACCTGGTTTTCCCTCCCTGATTATACTTACCGGTAGGTAGGGCCGCTCGCGCGACGAAATCCCGATGCGGGACGAGGAGGGGAAAATGGGTGACCGGCCCGGGGGGAATGCCGATGCCGCGGTCCGCGGCCGGCTGCTCCGGAGCGCCACGGGGATTTTCACCCGCAAGGGGTACGCGGGGGCCACGGTCCGCGAGATCGTGGAGGCGGCGGGGGTGACCAAGCCGGCGCTCTATTATTATTTCCGGAACAAGGAGGGCATCTACCTCGAGTTGATGAGGGAGGGCTTCTCGAAGTTCGACTCCCTTCTCGACGCGTCGCGCGGGGAGCCGGGGGACGCCGTGAGGAAGATCAAGCGCCTCTGCGACGAGGTGTTCGGCCTCTTCCTGGAACACATCGAGGTTGCCCGGGTGATGTACGCGATCTACTACGGTCCCCCTCAAGGGGCGCCGTTTTTCGATTTCGACGCCTACCACTTCAAGTTCCAGGATGTCGTCCGGTGTCTGGTGGAGGAGGGGATCCGGACCGGCGAGTTCAGGAAAAGAGACCCGGTCGACATGGCGTGGGCCATCATCGGGGCGGTCAACGTCGCGATGGAGTCCCAGCTTTGCCACCCGGAGATCGGGCTGGGCAAGGAAGGGCTCGCACGGGTGCTGGACGTCCTGTTTGAGGGGATCCGCGCGAAAACCCGTCCCTCGCGGCGCTCCGCCGCCGGACCGCGCGGCCGCTACCGGAGCGCGGGCCCGCGAAGCCGGAAGGGGACACGGAAAGGGGAAACGCGATGAAACGGCTGGCTGCATCAGGGATCGTACTCCTCCTCCTGGCTGTCGGGTCGCCAGGCTGCTCCGGGCAGGGAGCGGCCGACGGCAAGACGGCCCGAAAGGACGGCGGGAAGCCCCCCGTGGCCGTGGAGGCGGCGCGTGCCGCAGCAAAGGACATCACCGAGGGGATCGACGTGGTGGGGACGCTCGCCGCCCGGTTCCAGTCGGAAGCCAAGTCCGAGGTCGGCGGGACCGTCGTGGAGGTCTACGTCACCGAGTGGGTCCCCGTGAAGAAGGGCGATCCGCTGGCGAGAGTCGACACCCGGGAGGCGGAGGCGATCGTGAAGAAGACGGAAGCCTCCGTCGAGATGGCGAAGGCTGGCCTCCTGGAGGCGCAGGCCGCCGCGAACCGGGCGGAACGGGAGTTCGAGCGGTCGCAAAAACTCAAGGAGGCGGGGCTCGTCACGCAGCAGAACCTGGACGACGCGCTCACGCAGCGCGAGACTGCCGCCGCACGGGTCGCTGCGGCAAAGGCGCAGGTGGCTGCCGCGGACGAGGACGTCCGGCAGGCGAAGACCCGGATCTCCAAGGCCGTCATCCGCGCTCCCTTCGACGGGGTTGTCGCCGAGCGCAGCGTGAGCCCGGGCGAGGTCGTCGGCGAGATGCAGAAGGTCGTCTTCCGGATCGTCGACAACCGCCTCCTCGACCTGACCGTGAGCGTCCCGTCGGGCGAGTCGGGG
>CAYILU010000265.1:0-2207 GCA_964364235.1 uncultured bacterium
ATGAAGCGGTTTCAAACGCCTTTCGCCGCGTGCGGGACGAACTCGAACATCGCCTGAAACTTCTTTTCAGGGACTGGCGCAAATTCAGATAGCGAAAAGGAGGATCGAGGAGAACGTGACCGTCACCTACGAACAAGCGCTTGCATCCGTTCTTCCCATCGTTCGTGCCATGGATGCCCATACCGTTTCCCTTGCGAGCGTGTCAGGGGATATCCTCGCCCGGGACGTCTTCGCGGACAGGAACATTCCCCCTTTTCCCCGCGTGGCGATGGATGGATATGCGGTCATCTGGACGGGAAGAGAGGTCGAAAAACCTTACCGGGTCGTCGGAACGGTCAACCCGGGCGGCGCGTGGAACGGGGATGCGGCCGATTCGGACTGCATCAAGATCATGACCGGAGCCATGGTCCCGCCACCCTTCGATACAGTCATCCAGGTAGAGCTCGCCAAAGCCGCCCCCGACGGTACGATCCGGTTTACCGACCCTGTCAAGCGCGGGGAAAATATCGCCAGGGAGGGAGAGGACGTCCGGGAAGGGGCCGTCCTCATTCCGGCAGGAACGCTCCTCTCGCCGCATCACGTCGCAATCCTTTCGTCGGTCGGGCAGTGGGAGGTCCCCGTTTACAAGCGCCCCTCCGTGGCGGTTCTTGCCACCGGCAGCGAACTGGTGGAACCCTGGGAAACCGCCCAGGGACCCATGATCCGCAACAGCAACTCCCATTTCCTCCTCGCTGCCTTGAAGGAACTCGGTTTTGCAGAGATCCGGTACCTGGGGATCGCCCCGGACGACAGGGAACGGATCGTCTCGAAGATCCTCGAAGGGCTCGACTGCGACTTCCTCCTCCTTTCCGGGGGCGTGTCCGTCGGGGACGTGGACATCGTTCCGGATTGCCTGAATGCCTGCGGCGTCCGGAAGATTCTTCACAAGGTCGCCGTCAAGCCCGGTAAACCGATCTTCGTCGGGGAATCTCCCGGCGGAGGCATCGTCATCGGGCTGCCCGGAAATCCGGTCGCGGTGATGGTCCATTTCCACATGTTCATCCGGCCGCTGCTTTTAAAAGCGTCCGGGGCAACGGAATATCTTCCGAAACCGATCCTTCTGCCACTGGCCAGGAGCGCGGCAAACAAAAGCGGAGGCAAAAAGTTCACCATCGCAAGGCTCGAATCGGATGGGGGGGAAACCCGGGTCGCCGAGATTCCATCCCACGGATCGGGAGATTTCGTATCGGCCTGCCGGGCCGACGGAGTGTTCGAGATCCCGCTCGGCACCGTGCAGCTACCCGCCGGCCATTTCGTGCGTTTCTATCCCATCTGGGGGAATTTCCTCTCGAATGAAGGGTGATGTCACAGGCGTTATCCTTGTCGGCGGAAAAAGCTCCCGCGTCGGGCGCGACAAGGCGTTTCTCCCGATCGGCGGCGTTCCCATTTTCGAGAAGGTGCTGGATGTCCTGAGAGGACACCTGGAGAACGTCATCCTGATCGGCGACCGCCCGGAGAGGTTCACGAGGTACGGCCTCCCGGTGGTTCCCGACCTTTACCCCGGAAGCTCCCTGGGCGGGTTGTATACCGGCCTCCGCGTTTCGGAGACGCGCTACATCTTCGCGGCTCCTTGCGACCTCCCGTTCGCGAGTGCCGGGCTGTTGCGATACCTGATCTCTCTCCGGGAGGGATACGATGCGGTGGTCCCGGTGACGGGAGACGATCCGGAGCCCCTCTTTGCGCTGTATTCGAAGGAGTGCCTGAACCCGATGAGGGAACTTCTGGAAGCGGGGAACTTCAGGATCTTCGATTTCTACCCCCGGGTCAGGGTCCGGCGCGTCCTTGAAGCCGAACTGCGGCGTCTTGACGGTACCGGCAAGGCCTTCCTGAACGTCAACACCCTGGAAGAGTACGAAAGACTGCTGCGCGAGGGGAAAAATGACCGTTAAGGCCGTAGCCTTCATCGCTCGATCCGGCACGGGAAAGAACACCTTGATGGAACGGGTGCTGCCCGAACTGCTAAACCGGGGCTTCCGCGTCGGAGCGATGAAACACGATGCTCATCGTTTCGACATCGACCATCCGGGCAAGGACAGCCACCGCCTTACCGCCGCGGGCGCAGGGACGATGCTCATCACCTCCGCCGAAAAGCTGGCGCTCGTCAAAAAACACCTCGAGTCCCCGCCGCCGGAGGAACTCCTCCAGGCCTATTTTTCCGACATGGACCT
>CAYILU010000266.1:0-2201 GCA_964364235.1 uncultured bacterium
CTTTGGAAAGTTCAAGAACGTCCCCAGGCTATCAACGACGTTTAAAAAGTAAAGTTTTAGAACGTCTCCAGGCTTAAAAGTAAAGTTTTAGAACGTCTCCAGGCTTAAAAGTAAAGTTTTAGAACGTCCCCGGTTTTGTTGCGAGGAGTTATCGATGATCGACCGGAAGCGCGGGTTTCATGACGAGGAGCAGGAGAGGATGTCCCCGAAGGACCGGGCGGGCTTCACGCGCCGGATCCTGAGGGAGACGGTGCAGTTCGCCTACGAGAACGCCCCCGCGACCCGGAAGAAGATGGACGATGGCGGCGTCCGACCGGAGGACGTCCAGGACGTCGCGGACCTCGCGAAGATCCCCCTTACGCGGAAAGCCGACCTCAAGAACATCCAGAAAGGGGAGCTCCCCTTCGGGGGCCTGGCGGCCGTCCCGCCCCGCGGGATGCGCCGGATCTACGTCTCGCCGGGCCCGACCTACGACCCGGAAGGAAGGGAGGAGACCCACTGGAGGTGGGAGAAGGCGTTCGTCGCGGCAGGGTTCCGTCCGGGCGACATCGTCCAGAACACCTTCATGTACCATTTCTCCCCCGCGGGCCTCATGTTCGACGAAGCGCTCATCCGGATCGGCTGCACCGTGATACCGGCCGGGGTCGGGAACACCGAGATGCAGGCGCAGGTGTTGCGGGACCTGGGCGTCACCGGCTACGTGGGGACCCCCTCCTTCCTGATGACCCTGCTCGAGAAGGCGAAGGAGATGGGGGTCGTCCCGGGGGACGGCCTCCAGCTGCAGGTCGCCCTGGTGGCGGCGGAGATGCTCCCCGAGTCGCTCCGGAAGCGGTTCCACGAGGAGTTCGGCATCCAGGTCCGGCAGGCCTACGGGACCGCGGACGTCGGGTCGCTCGGATACGAGTGCTACGAGGCGAAGGGGATGCACATCAACGACGAGATCGTGATGGAGCTGCTCGACCCCGCGTCGGGCAAGCCCGTGGCTCCCGGGGAGATAGGTGAAGTGGTCGTCACCCTTCCCAGCTCCACCTACCCGCTGGTGCGGTTCGCCACCGGGGACCTCTCCATCTATACCAACGACCCCTGCCCCTGCGGGAGGACTTCGGCGCGGCTCCTGCGGATCGTGGGCCGCGTGGACCAGGTGACCAAGGTGAAGGGGATGTTCGTCCACCCGGAGCAGGTCGCACAGCTCGAAAAGAAGGTTCCCGAAGTCTCCGCCATCCAGCTGGTGATCTCGCGTACCGGCCACGAGGACAGGATGACGATCCGGGCCCTGCTTGCCGCCGGGGCGTCCCCCTCGGACGCGCTCAAGGAGAAAATCGCGGAAACCGGCAGGGAGCTGACCCGCCTCCGGGGGGAGGTCGCCTTCGTCCAGGAATCCGAAATGACCGAGAGGGAAAAGAAGATCCTCGACACCCGCAAGTGGGATTAACACTGCCGCAAAAGGGGAAATCCATGGACGCCGCGACGCTCAACGGGCACCTCGAAAAGCACCTCCGGGTTCACACCTTTCCGCTCGGGATCAAGTCCCTTCAAAAAGGCGAACCACTCCCCGAGAAAGTGAAAGTGCCGATGAAGCATCTTGGGGTCAAGATGGCGATCTGCCAGGCGATTTCCATGGCGCGCCGCTACGGCTGGGCCATGGCGCTTTCCGGGGATGACATTTCCTGCCCCATCGCGAAGGCGGTGTTCGGGTTCGAGGACAGGAACGAGTATTATGTCTCCGGGAGCCTGGCGGACGGTATGTACGCCTCCTGCAAGGAGGCCGGGGCCCGCTTCGAGAATGCGTTGGCGAAATACGACCTGGGAGAGTACGCCTGCGTGGTCGCGGGGCCCCTGGGGAGGGCGAACTTCACCCCCGACACCGTCCTCGTCTACGGGAATTCCGCCCAGGTGCTCCGGCTCCTCAACGCCTGCCTCTACAAAAGGGGAGGGAGCATAAAGAGCGACTTCTCCGGCCGCGGGGATTGCGCCGACATCGTGATCAAAGGGAAAAAGACGTCCGAGCCGCAGGTCATCCTGCCGTGCTACGGCGACCGGATCTTCGGAATGACCGCGGACGACGAGATGGCCTTCACCTTCCCATTCGGGATGGGGGCAGAGGTGGTCGAGGGACTCGAGAAGACGCACGCCGGGGGCGTCCGCTACCCGGTTCCAGTCTACCTGCGCTTCCAGGCCGAGTTCCCCAAGTCCTACCAGGA
>CAYILU010000267.1:0-2199 GCA_964364235.1 uncultured bacterium
CACAAAGGCCAGGCCGGCCCTGTGAATCTGTTTCCCCGCCCCCATTCCCATCCGGGCAAATCTATCAGACGGGGCCGGACGCGTCAACACAAACCGGCCGGGGGTTCGAGCGCCCGGGCCAGCTTCCCCTGGATCCCTCCGAAGCCGCCGTTGGACATGACGAGGATGAGGTCCCCCGGGCGCGACGTCGCGGACAACCGTTCCACGATCCCGTCGACCTCCGGGATGTGGACCGCCTCCCGGCCGGAGGCCCGGACGGCCGCCACCACATCCTCGGGTTCGAGCCTCTCCGCGGGTGGGATCTTCTCCGCGCCGAACACCCCCGCCACGACTACGGAGTCGGCCCCGGAGAGCGCCTCCGCGAACTCCTTCCGGAAAATTCTCCTCCTGCTCGTGTTCGACCTCGGCTCGAAGACCGCCGTGATCCGGCGGCCCGGGTACCGCGCCCGCACCGCGGCGATCGTCTCCCGGACGGCGGTCGGGTGGTGCGCGAAGTCGTCGATGACGAGGACGCCCCCGAACTCCCCCAGCACCTCCTGGCGGCGGCGGACCCCCGTGAACCCGGAGAGCGCCACGGCCACGCGGTCGGCCCCGTACCCCAGGTACAGGAGGGCGATCGCGGCGGCGGCGGCGTTGGCGGCATTGTGGCGCCCCGGAAGCCTCAGCGCCAACTCGTGCGCCTCGTCCCCCCGCTCCAGGAGGAAACGGGTGAACTCCCCGTTCTCGCCGACGGTCCTGACCTCCCAGGCCCCCCCGGGAAGCCCGGCCGGCGGGGGGGGACTTCCGGCGTAGTACGTAACCGGGCAAGCCGCCTCGGACGCCACGGCGACCACTTCGGGGTAATCGGCGCAGGCGATCAGCAGCCCGTCCCGGGGGATAAGGTGCACAAGTTTCCGGAACGACTCCTTGAGGTGGGGGAGGTCCCGGTAGATGTCGGCGTGGTCGAACTCGATGCTGGTCAGCAGCACGATCCTGGGCAGGTAGTGGAGGAACTTCGGCCCCTTGTCGAAGTACGCCGTGTCGTACTCGTCCCCCTCGATGACGAAACGGGGCCCCGACCCCAGGCGGTAGCTCACCGGGAAGTTCCCGGGAACCCCCCCCGTCAGGAACGAAGGGTCCTCGCCGAGCGCGAACAGGCACCAGGCCAGGAGGGAGGTCGTGGTGGTCTTCCCATGGGTGCCGGCCACCACGATCGAATCCTTCCCCGTGATGAAAAATTTCGCCACCGCCTGCGGCATGGACAGGACGGGGACCCCCCGCCGGACCACCTCGACGCACTCCGGGTTGTCCCGGGACACCGCGTTCCCGACGATCACCAGGTCGGCGTTCGTGGGGATGTTCTCCGCCGCGTAGGGGGAAAAAACGGGGATCCCCAGGGCGGCCAGCTGCGTGCTCATCGGCGGGTACACGTTGACGTCCGACCCCGTGACCCGGAACCCTTTCTCCTTGAACATCCCGGCGAGGGAGGCCATCCCCACCCCGCATGCGGCGATGAGATGCACGTGTTTCACGAAAAGAGCCCTTCCATGGCCGCATCGTGGATGCGCGGCCGGAGAGCATTCAAACCTGCGTTTTGTTTGCCGTGGAAAATCCGGTTCGTGAGAAGGACCACGGTCGCCTCCCGCGACGGGTCGATCCAGAGGGAGCATCCGGTGTACCCCAGGTGGCCGAACGATCCTTCCGGAAAACGGTTCCCCGCCTGGGAGCCGCCGGAGGGATCGGGCGTGTCCCACCCCGGCGTCCTCGGGCAGCCGGGAGGCTCCGCAGACCTCGTCGTCATCCGCAGGGCGGACTGCCGGGTGAGGACCCTCCCCTCCCCGCGCCTCGCCCGAAGGGTTTCCCGCGCGAACAGGTACAGGTCATACGCGGTGGAAAAGATCCCGGCGTGGCCCGCCACGCCGCCCATCGCGGCCGCGTTCTCGTCGTCCACCTCGCCCAGCTTCTCCCGCTCGCGCTCGTCGGAATACCCGGTGGAAACCAGCCTCCCGGTCTCGCATTCGCTCATGCCCGCCAGGGGGAGGTAGCCCGTGTCCCTCATCCGAAGCGGTTCGGTCAGGAGGCGCCTCATGAGCCGGTCGAGCGGCTGGAACCCGGCAAGCTCGATCGCGCGCCCCAGGAGGATGAACCCGGGGTCGCTGTACACGCAGGACGTACCCGGCGCCGCATCGAGGGGGAGCGACAGGATGGCGTCGATGACCC
>CAYILU010000268.1:0-2190 GCA_964364235.1 uncultured bacterium
GGGGGACTTTCACCCCGGTACCGCTCGTACCGGTCGTACGGATCCGCCGCAAGCGCCGTGGAGGAAAGCGCCGCACAGAAGAGCCCAGCAAGGAACAACACCGTGATCTTTCTCATCTTCCTCCTCCTTCTATCTGTCGGATGTCCGGGGATGGGACCAGAATACCCCCCATCCCGATGGAAATAAAGGGGACGTTTCGCCTATAATGGTACCCTTCCCCGAATCTATACGCACCATGAAAGGGAGATATTCATGATCATCGTCATGGAGGCGCGTGCCTCCAAAGCGGAAATACGCTCCGTCCTCGAGAAGATCAAGGAGCTGGGGTACACCCCACACACGATCCACGGCAAGACGAGGAAGGTCATCGGGGCGATCGGGGACGAGCGCGGCAAGTTCGTCCTCCAGTCCCTGGAGTCGCTCCCGGGCGTGGAGCGGGTGGTCCCGATCCTGAAGCCCTACAAGCTCGCCAGCCGGGAGGTGAAGCCGGAGCGCACCGTGATCCGGATCGCGCCCGGCGTGACCGTGGGGGGCAGGCAGCTCCTCGTCATCGCGGGCCCGTGCTCCGTGGAGAGCGAGCAGCAGATGGTCGAGACCGCCCGGGCGGTCAAGGCGGCGGGGGCGCACGTCCTGCGGGGCGGAGCCTTCAAGCCGCGCACTTCCCCGTACGCCTTCCAGGGGCTCGCCGAGAAGGGCCTGAAGATCCTGCGCCGCGCCGGGGAGAAGGCGGGGATGCCCGTGGTGACCGAGGTGATGAACCCGATGGACGTCGAACTGGTGACCGAATACTCCGACATCCTCCAGATCGGGGCCCGCAACGTCCAGAATTTTTCCCTCCTCAAGCGGATCGGCAAGTCGAAGAAGCCGATCCTGCTCAAGCGCGGGATGATGACGACCATCACGGAGTTCCTGATGAGCGCCGAGTACTGCATGTCCGAGGGGAGCCGCCAGGTGATCCTGTGCGAGCGGGGGATCCGGACGTTCGAGGACGCCACGCGCAACACGCTCGACCTCTCGGCGATCCCGGTCCTGCGGGATCGGACGCACCTGCCGGTCATCGTCGACCCGTCGCACGGGACCGGCCACGCGGCCTACGTGCCGCCGATGTCGTTCGCGGCGGTTGCAGCGGGCGCGGACGGGCTGATGATCGAGGTGCACCCCACGCCCGAGAAGGCGCTCTCCGACGGGCCCCAGTCGCTCACGTTCGGGAAGTTCCGGGAAACCATGGAAGCCCTTTCCGCCTTCATCTCCGCCGCGGGACGGACGATCTGAGGCGAAACGCCTCCGCATGGGCCTGAAGCGCCTCTTCCGCCCGCGCGGCCTCCTCCTCGCGGCCGCCGGCCTCCTCTTCCTCCACGCCATGTACCTGTACTACAAGGTCGGCGCGGGGATGGCGCGCGATTCCTGGGAGGTGCCGGCGATCCTCTACGGCCGCCCGACTCGGATCCACCCCGGCGACTCCGTGGACAACCTGCGCCTGTTCGAAAGGCTCCGGCGCCTCTCCTACAAGAAAGCGGCCGGCCCGCCCGCGGCGGAGGGGACCTGGTCGGAAGAGCCGGGGAAGGTGCGCGTCCACACCCGGGATTTCCGCTACGGGGAGCGGGAGGAGCGCCACTTCACGGTGGAGATCGGGATCCGGGAGGGACGCGTCGACACGCTCGCGACCGCGGCCGGCGCCCCCCTCGAGGAGGTCCTCCTCGAGCCGGAGGAAGTCGGCCGCATCCTGGGGCCGGGGAAGGAGTCCCGGCGGCTCGTGCCGCTTTCGGCGATCCCCAGGCACCTTCAGGATGCCGTCCTGGCCGCGGAGGACGCCCGCTTCTACACCCACCTCGGGATCGATTTCGTGGGCGTCACGCGCGCGCTCCTCGCCAACCTGCAAGCCTTCCGCTTCGCGCAGGGAGGCTCCACCATCACGCAGCAACTTGCCAAGAACTTCTTCCTGACCCCGGAAAAGAGCCTGTGGAGGAAGATCCGCGAGGCGGAGCTGGCCCTGGTCATGGAGTTCCGGTACTCGAAGAAGCAGATCCTGGAGTCCTACCTCAACAAGATCTACTTCGGGCAGGAGGGCGCCCGGGGGATCTACGGGGTCGAGGAGGCGTCGCGCTTCTACTTCTCCAAGAGCGTGGGCGACCTTTCCCTTGAGGAAGCGGCGCTCCTTGCGGGGATCATCCGCTCGCCCAACCGGTACTC
>CAYILU010000269.1:0-2185 GCA_964364235.1 uncultured bacterium
CCAGTAAAACCCCTGCCGTCAGGGCAATAATGGCCGGATTCTTTTTCATGACCGTACCCCTTTTTAATAGATTAACGGCAGACGGATAAGCGGATGGCAGCCGCAGTAGTTCTGCCGGTAGATCCCGAGTTTTTTCGAGATTTCCACGCTTTTCCGGAAGCCGTCGTTTTTCTTCATGTCCGCCTCGATGAAGAGTACGCCGGCCCGTTCCCCTTCCTCCCGGCCGATGCGGTTGACCATCGCCGCGTCCTTCCTGGGGCTTACGGTCAGGACCGTGCAGAACGATGGAATCCCGAGGCGTTTCGCCTCTTCCGCGGTGCGGCCAAGCCGCCCCCGGATGCACACCTCGCACCGCCGTCCCTTCTCGGGCTCGCCTTCCAGCCCCCGGACGGCCTCTTCCCACTCCTGCTCGCCCCCGCCCGCGACCGTAAGCGCGAAGGGGAGGAAGTCCCGGAGCTGCCGGGTCGCCAGGAGGCGCCGCTCGTACTCGTCGCCGGGATGGATGTTCGGGTTGAAGAAGAACCCCGTGACGCGAAAATGCTCCTGCATCGCGGGGACGCCGTAGGACGCGTCCGGCGCGCAGCAGATGTGGAGGAGGACGCTCTCCCCCTCGCGATAGGGTCGGAGAAGCTTCATGATCAGGAACCCAACCTCCCGTCTTCTTTATCATATAATCGGGAAAAGGAAAGAAGGGGGAAAAGCCGTTGGGGCTCCAGGTCCTGCTGTTCATCCTGACGTTTTTCACGACGCTGGTCGCGGGGACGTACCTTGCGGGGGGGAACCCCCTGCACAGCCCGGCGGACCTGGCGCTCGGGCTCATGTTCTCCATCCCGCTCCTCTCGATCCTCGTCGTCCACGAGATGGGCCACTACACCGCCGCGAGGCGGCACAACGTGTCGGTGACGCCCCCGTATTTCATCCCCGCCCCCTCGTTCATCGGCACCTTCGGGGCGTTCATCAAGATCAAGTCGCCGGTCCCCGACCGCAACGCGCTGCTCGACATCGGGGCGGCCGGGCCGATCGCGGGGGCCCTCATTGCGGTCCCCATCCTCCTCATCGGCCTGAAGCTGTCGGCCGTCCGTCCGGCGGCGGGGCTCTCCGGGATCCCCCTCGGGGAATCCCTGATGTTTCGCGCGGCCTCCTACCTCGTCCTTGGAGGGATCCCGAAAGGGTACGACGTGGTTCTCCACCCGGTGGCGTTCGCGGGCTGGATCGGCCTGTTAGTGACGGCCCTCAACCTGCTCCCCTCCGGCCAGCTGGACGGGGGCCACGTCGCGTACGCCCTTTTCGGCGGGAGCTACTCGAAGGTCGGCGGGGCGGTCCCGTACCTGCTGCTTCCCATGGGGTACTTCTGGGGAGGGTGGGCCATCTGGGCGGTCATGCTCTTCGTCATGGGGACGGCGCACCCACCGACCCTCTTCGAGGAGGTACCACTTACCGTCGGGCGCCGCCTGGTCGGGGTCCTCGCGGGGGTCCTCTTCCTGGCCTGTTTCACGGCGAACCCGGTCCCCATGTAAGGGGGGACGAGCCATCCGAGAGCTTCTCACCCTGCGCCCGTACCTTGCCCGCCACGGGAGGGCGTTCCTCCTGTGCGCGCTCGGGCTGCTCGTCTCCAGCCTGTTCGGCCTCCTCATCCCGTGGATGACGCGCGACGCGATCGACGGCCTCTCCGCGCCGGACGGGAGGGAGCGGCTGGCCCGGGCGGTTTCCTGGATGTTCCTCTTCGCCGCCCTGCACGGGTCCTTCCGCTACCTCTCCCGGCGGGGGCTCCTCGTGGCCGCGCGGTGGGTGGAGCTCGCCCTCCGGCGGGACGTCTTCGCCCACGTGATCCGCCTCCCCCTTTCCTTCTTCGGGGCAACGCCCACGGGCGACGTCATGTCCCGGATGACCAACGACGTTTCGGCGGTGTGGCTCTTCCTCGGTCCGGGGGTGCTGACGCTCACCGGGACGGTCATCTCCTACCTCCTCGCCCTGACCTTCATGTTCCGCATCAGCCCTCTCCTTACGGCGGTTTCCCTCGTCCTGGCCCCGGCGGTGATCCTCGTCTCGCGGGAATACGGCAGGAGGTTCCACCGGCTCTACCGGAAGGTCCAGGAGGCGCTTGCCGCGATGAACGCCACCCTGCAGGAGAACATCAGCGGCATCCGCCTGGTCAAGGCATACGGCCTGGAGGAGAAGGAGGAAA
>CAYILU010000270.1:0-2161 GCA_964364235.1 uncultured bacterium
CCGAGTGCGCCACGCCCGGCAAGGTCGCCAGCAACGAGCGCCTCAACGAGTTCGCGTACAAGAACCTGGACGACCTCGCCCGCGACATCGCGGCGGGGAGCGGCGAGACGTTTTCCACTGTCGCCGAGCTCCTGAGCGTTCCGGCCGACGCGCGGCCGGCCTTCTACAAGAGCCTCCAGGCCCGCTTCACCGAGATCTTCCCGACGCCGACGGTCGAGACGGCCCACGTGGTCGACACGATCTCGAAGATCGCCGCCCAGGGCTGATCGTTCCTGGCCAGGATCTCCCTTAAGACAAGGGCATGCGTCTCATGGGCGCATGCCCTTTCTCTTTTCCTGCTCGCGCTGGCGCTCCTCCCCGGCGTTCCCGCCCCCGCCCGGGCGGCCGACAACGCCTACCTCGCCGAGATGAAAACCAAGGCCCTGTCCCTCTCCCTCCACCAGGAGCGGACCTGGAACGTCCTCCTCCACTACCGGCCGGGAATCCTGGGCTTCCGGAGCCTCGTCGACGACCCGCGCTTCTTCCTCGCCCCGGACGGGAAGACCGACGCGAAGGCGGAGCTCATGGCCACCCTCGACGGCCTGTTCGACGGGACGTCGGACCCGCCCCCCTTCTGCCGATTCCCGGGGCGCTACGCCTTTCTCGCGGAGCGGCTCGGAGTCGATCCGGCCCGGGTGCCAAAGCCCCCCTGCTCCGAGGCGGACAACATCGTGCGCACGATCGACGGGCAGTCGGCCACCCTGGTCTTCGCCTCGGGGTACGTCAACGCCCCCGCCTCGATGTTCGGCCACACGTTCTTGCGGATCGACTCGTCGTACGAGAGCCCCCTCCTCGCCTTTGCCGTCAATTACGCGGCAAAGGTCGATGAGGGCGAGGGCGCCATCAAGTTCACCCTCAAGGGGCTCTCCGGCGGGTACCGGGGGTACTACTCGGTCCTCCCCTACTACGAGAAGGTCCGGGAGTACGCGAACATCGACCAGAGGGACATGTGGGAGTACCGCCTGAACCTGACCCCCGACGAGGTCAGGCACCTGGTCCTCCATCTCCTCGACCTCAAGGGGATCGCGACGGACTACTTCTTCTTCGACGAGAACTGTTCGTACGAACTCCTCTTCCTCCTCGACGCGGCGCGGCCCGCGACCCGGCTCACGGAAACGGGGGAGGGGTACTGGGTCATCCCCATGGACACGGTGAGGGCGGCGCTCTCCGCCGGGCTCGTCGACAACGTGGCGTGGAGACCCTCCCGCGCCCGGCAGATCCGCCATGCCCTCTCCTTCATGACCGACCGTGAGACGGAGCTCTCCCGGGGGATCGCCGATGGGGCGTTGCCTTCCGACGCGATCCTTTCGGAGCCGCTGCCCGACGCGGGGAAGGTCCGGGTCCTCGACCTTGCCGCTTTGCTGGCCCAGTACCGGATCGCAAAAAAGGATCTCGGCCACGAGGCGTTCCAGAAACGATTTCACGGGATCCTCGGGACTCGAACCCGCTTCGCGGGCGTGGGGGCGGGAACGCCACCCCTGCCGGTCCCCCCCCCGCCGGACGCGGGGCACCGGAGCGCCCGGGCATCGCTGGGGGCCGGCTTCCGCGGGCACGACTCCTTCCTGGAGGCGGGCTGGCGTCCGGCGTACCACGACCACACCGACGATCCGGCGGGGTACACGGAGGGATCGAGGATCGAATTTTCCTCGGGCGCGGCCCGGTGGTACCCGGAAGACGACCGGGTCCGCCTGGCGCGCCTGGATCTCATACGGATCGAGTCTCTCAACCCCGCTGACCGCATCTTCCGTCCCAAATCGTGGAAAGTGCGGGCGAGCCTCGAAACGCGGGACTTCGGGGAGAGGGAAGACGGGCTTGTCGCCTTCTGCGGGGCCGGGGTCGGTCTGTCGCTCCGCATGGGAAGCGGGACGATCGCCTCCCTGCTGGCCGAGATCGAGGGGGCCTTTACCCGCCGCTACCACGCTTCCTATCGCCTGGCCCCGGGAGCCTCGGCAGGGCTGATGGCGTCGCCGGTACCCGGGTGGCGGGTCCGCTTCGAGGCAAGGGGGGTGTGGGGCGCCGCCGGGGACACAACGGGGGGGCCGGACCTCTCGGCGGGCCTGCGGCAGACCGTCCGCCTCGGCCGCGACCTCGCCCTCTCCCTCGACCTGTCGCGCGGCGTGCA
>CAYILU010000271.1:0-2159 GCA_964364235.1 uncultured bacterium
ACGATCCCTCTACGAATGCCCTTTCGACCGGAAATCACCCCCTTCCCGGAAATGGTTAAATACACCGATGAGAATTCGCGAATACCATAACGCGCTGGAAATCACGGATTGGTCACGGATTCGGGAAAAAATGTGGACACCCGGTCCTGTTGACGGCCGGGTGTTTGCGGTATACTTGAATCCTCGAGCGCGTACGGCGTCCGTCCACTCCTCGACCCAACCCGCCAGGGAAGCCGCCGGAGGCGGCAGGAGGGTCGCCATGAGCATCCCGGAAAAGCTCGCCCGCCTCTTCATCGACCGGAAGATCCCGTACAAGGTCGTCACGCACCCGGAAGCGTTCACCGCGCAGCAGGTCGCGCAGGCCACCCGGGTCCCCGGCCGGTCGTTCGCCAAGTCCGTGATGGTGAGCGTCGACGGGAAGATCTGGATGGCGGTCGTCCCCGCGACGGAGCGGGTCGACCTCGCCCGCATGCAGGGCTGCCTGGGGGCGAAGAAGGCCCGGCTGGCCACGGAGTCCGAGTTCTCGCCCCTGTTCGCGGACTGCGATCTCGGCGCGATGCCGATCTTCGGGTCGCTTTACGGGATCCCGGTGCTGGTGTCCCACGAACTCACGGAGAACGAGGAGATCGCATTCACCGCGGGGACGCACCGGGACGTCGTCCAGCTCCGGGTCGCCGATTTCCTGGCCGCCGAGGCCCCCAAGGTGTGCGAGCGCGAGGCGATCCTTTCGGGAACCCCCTGACGGCGTTTCATCCGTTAGAGGTTCTTCCCCCGCGCCGCGGGGGTGGTGCGCCCCCGGCCCCCACGTGCAACTGCACCTTGACACCCCCGAAAGGGACCCTCTATAATCCGAAAACCGACTGAGTGCTCACTCGGTCAATCGGGGGGGGTCCGGAAGGGGGAGAGTCCTGGGGGAGACGCGAAAGCGCGCCGCCATCCTGACGGTGGCGTCCCGGCTGTTCGCCGAAAAGGGGTTCGGAAACACGCCCACGTCGGAGATCGCCCGCGAGGCCGGGGTCGCCGAGGGGACCCTCTACCACCACTTCGGCAGCAAGGACGGCATTTTCCTCACCATCTTCAACGACACGGTGGACGGCTACCTGGCCGGCGCGGAGAACCTCATCGGCCAGGGCGAGAACGGCGGGGAAACGCTGCGCCGCCTGATCCGGTTCCACTTCGACTATCTCGAGACCCACGCGGAGCAGTTCCTGAGCATCCTGCGTGATCTCCCCGCGCACATCGCCCGCGACAGGTCGGGCCCGGCGGCTGCCGGACGGAGGAAGTTCGGCCGCCTGACGGAGCTCCTGACGGAGGTTCTCGAGCGGGGCGCGAAGGACGGCACGCTTCGTCTCCGGTTCCCCGCGAGGGACACCGCGGAGATGCTGCGCGGGGTCCTCTACGGCACCACCCGCCACAAGATGCTGGGGATCATCGACGTGTCATTGCCCCGCCTCACGGCGATGGTCGAGGATTTCTGCCGCCAGGCGCTCTCCCCGAGACTTCCCGAAACAGGCGGTAAAAAGCAAGGAGGTGGCAAACCGTGACACCCAACCGGCGGTTGGCAGTCGCCACTGCGGCGGCCCTACTACTTTGGACGGCCTTTCACGCGCGGCCCACCGCGGCGGGCGGGACGCAATGGGACCTGGACAACGTCGTGCAGACCGCCCTCGCCCATCATCCGCTGGTCAGCCAGGCCGACGCGGAAATCCAGGCGGCCGGAGCGCGGAAAGGGCAGGCCGAATCCGCCTACTACCCGTCGATCGGGCTCTCCACGGGGTATTCCCGGTCCCGGACATTTTCCTCCTCCTCCCACCGGAGTCTCACCACCTCCTCCGATTCCCTGCAGGGGACCCTCTCGCAGATCCTCACCGACTTCGGCCGGACGGGATCGGCCGTGGACCGGACCGACGCCCTGCTGTCGTCCAGCCGCGAGACGGGCCGGTCAGTCCGCGAGGACGTCGCGTTCGCCGCGAAGGTCGCCTATTACAACGTCCTGCGGGCCCAGCGGATCATGGAGGTCAGCCGGGAGACCGTCAAGCAGCGGGAGTCGCTTCTCCGGCAGGCGCAGGCCTATTACGACGCGGGGATCCGCGCCCGGATCGACGTCGCCCGGGCCGAGGCCAGCCTGTTCCAGGCCCGGGCGGAGCTGACCGACGCCG
>CAYILU010000272.1:0-2147 GCA_964364235.1 uncultured bacterium
TCCCGTCCGGAGCGGGGACGTGATCGCCATCATGCGCATCCTCGGGGGAGGATGATAAGCGGGGACACTCCTCTCCCGCATCCCGGAGAAGGCAGAGGCAGGAATGTCCCCGGTGGGGGGGGGATCCATGAAACAAGCCGAGTTTGCGACGATCGAATTCGCGCCGGCGGCGGTCGACGTGGAGTCCACTGCCGGGGGAGGGTATCTCCTGCGCTCCCCCATGCCGCTTGCTTCCTATGAAAAAAGCCTCGGAGCGATGCTCCGCCGCTGGGCCAAGGAATCTCCCGAACGGATTTTCCTCGGAGAACGGGACGCCGCCGGGCAATGGCGACTCCTGACCTACCGGGAAACCGGCCGCCTGGCCGATTCCGTCGCCCAGGCGCTGATCGACCGGAACCTGGGACCGGAGCGGCCCCTGGCGATCCTCTCCGGCAACTCCATAGGCCACGCCCTGCTCATGCTGGGAGGCTTCATCGCGGGGGTCCCGGTGGTGCCGGTTTCCGTCGCCTATTCTCTCCTGAGCCAGGATTTCGCCAAGCTGAAATCCATCTTCCGGGAGGTGCGGCCGGCGCTCCTCTATGTCGAGCACGCCGGGATGTTCGCCCTGGCGTTGCGGGCGCTCGACCTTTCGGGCGTGGAGGTGGTGGCGGCGGAAGGACATGTCGAGGGGATCCCCGCCACGCCGTTTTCGAGGCTGCTCGAGGCCTCCCCCACGGAGGAGGTCGAGAATTCCCTCGCGGCGGTCGGCCCGGATACCGTCGCCAAGGTCCTGTTCACTTCCGGTTCGACCGGCCTCCCCAAGGGAGTGATCAACACCCACGGCATGCTCTGCGCGAACCAGCAGATGCTGGCGCAGATCTGGCCCTTTGCGGGAAAGACCCCGCCGGTCCTGGTCGACTGGCTCCCCTGGAACCACACCTTCGGGGGAAACCACAACTTCAACCTGGTCCTCAAGAGGGGCGGGACCCTCTACATCGACGGGGGGAAACCGGCGCCCGGGATGGTGGAGCAAACGGTGAGGAACCTGGCGGAGATCTCCCCGACCATCTACTTCAACGTTCCGGCCGGCTATGCCATGCTGCTCCACTTCCTGGAAAAGGACGAGGGCCTTCGCGGCAGCTTCTTCCGCAGGCTGCAGCTCATCTTCTACGCCGGGGCCGCCCTGTCGCAGGACCTGTGGCAGCGGCTGGAGAAGGTCTCCGTGCAGGCCACGGGCAGGAAGATCCCGATGACCTCCTCCTGGGGATCGACCGAAACCGCCCCCCTGGCCACGTCCGCGCACTTTCCCATCGGCAGGGCGGGGGTCATCGGGCTTCCCTGCCCGGGCGTGACGATCAAGATGGTCCCCGGCGAGGGGAAGTACGAGTTGAGGGTGAAGGAGCCGAACGTCACCCCCGGGTACCTGGGCCGTCCCGACCTGACCCGGGAGGCCTTCGACGACGAGGGGTACTACAAGATCGGAGACGCAGGCGAATTCGCGGACCCCGACGACCCCGGCAGGGGGATCACTTTCGCCGGCCGGGTCGCGGAGGATTTCAAGCTCTCCACGGGGACCTGGGTCCATGTGGGGGTGTTGAGGACCGCGGTTATGACCGCGGCGGCTCCGGTCCTGCAGGACGCGCTGGTGGCCGGCCACGATCGGGCGGAAATCGGGATTCTCGCCTGGCCGAACCTTCCGGGATGCAGACAGGTCTGCCGGGATGCGGACGGTGGGCGTCCGGTCGAGGACCTTGTACGCAGCAGTGAGGTGGTCGGGCATCTGCGGAAGACGATGACGGACTACAATGCCCGGCAGCAGGGCTCATCCAGCAAGGTCGGGCGCATCCTGCTGATGACCGAACCTCCCTCGATCGATGCGAACGAGATCACCGACAAGGGATATATCAATCAACGGGCGGCCCTGGTAAGAAGAAAGGACCTCGTAGAACGGTTATTTGCGGAGAACCCGTCCCCGGAGGTGGTTGTTTTTTGATCGTTTTGCCGGTGTTGGCCGAAAAGACGCAACGTGTGCCGGCGTTCGCGGCAATTCCCGCGCGGCCTGGAAGGGTCGTGCCGTGCCATCCCGTTGACGATAATATACAATTGTTTTATTATATCGACATCCGGTTTCAAGGGGGGGGGCGATGGGGAGGAGACTTCTGAAAAGG
>CAYILU010000273.1:0-2143 GCA_964364235.1 uncultured bacterium
CCCCACGCCGATGCACATGGTGCAGAGGGCATAACGGCCCCCGGTCCGCCGCAACTGGTACATGGCGGTGGTGACCAGGCGTGCGCCGCTCATCCCCAGGGGATGCCCCAGGGCGATGGCCCCGCCGTTGGGATTCACACGGGGGTCGTCGTCGGCCAGGCCGAGCTCCCGCATCACGGCGAGCCCCTGCGCGGCGAACGCCTCGTTCAGCTCGATCACGTCCATCTTGTCCAGGGTCAGGCCGGCGATCGCCATCACCTTGCGGGTGGCCGGGACCGGGCCCATCCCCATGATCCGGGGCGGCACTCCGGCGACGGCCATGGCGACGATCCGCGCCTTTGGGGTCAGGCCGTGGGCCCGGGCCGCCTCTTCCGAGGCGACGAGCAGGGCGCATGCCCCGTCGTTGACGCCGGAGGCGTTTCCGGCGGTCACCGTGCCGTTTGCCCGGAACGAAGGTTTGAGCTTCGCCAGCCCCTCCATCGTGCTGTTCGGCCGGGGATGCTCGTCCCTGTCCACGACGACGTCCCCCCCCTTGGGCCGGGGGATGACGACCGGCACGGTCTCCTCCGCGAAAACTCCCTCCTCGACGGCCCGGGCGGTCTTTAACTGGCTGTTCAGGGCGAAGGCGTCCTGGTCTTCCCGCGATACGCGGAACTGCTCCGCCACGTTCTCCGCGGTCTCCCCCATCGACTCGATCCCGTACTGTTCCTTCATGAGACGGTTGACGAAGCGCCACCCGATGGTGGAATCGAACATCTGGACGCCCCGGGCGAACGGGGCGGCCCCGTTGCTTATCACGAAAGGAGCGCGGGACATGCTCTCGACCCCGCCGGCCACGATCAGGTTCGTCTCTCCCGCCTTGATCGCCCGGTATGCGGTCCCGACGGCGTCCATTCCGGAACCGCATAGTCGGTTCAAGGTCACACCGGGCACCTCCACAGGCAGGCCCGCCAGCAGCGCCGCCATCCGCGCCACGTTCCGGTTGTCCTCCCCGGCCTGGTTGGCGCAGCCGTACATCACATCGTCCACCTTCCCCCAGTCGACGGTGGGGTTGCGCTTCATGAGCGCCTTGATGGGATGCGCGGACAGGTCGTCGGTCCTGACGCCCGACAGGCTTCCTCCATACGATCCGATCGGCGTGCGGACGGCGTCACAGATATAGGCGTTGCGCATTTCAGCCCTCCAATGGCATTCTATCCAAAGCGGTAACCGGCCTCAGATCATCAGGTGCATCTTCCGGATCTCTTCGTTGTTATCGAGCTCCTTCACCGTCCCCTGATAGCGGATCCTGCCGTTGTCTATGATGTAGGCACGGTCGATAAGCCGAAGCGACGACTTCAGGTTCTGCTCCGAGAGCAGGATGCTGATGCCCGCATCCTTGAGCCGGAGGATCTGTTCCTCCAGAGATTTCACGATGAGCGGCGCAAGTCCTTCCGTCGGCTCGTCGAGGAGGAGCAGCTTCGGGCTGCTCATGAGCGCCCTTCCCAGGGCGAGCATCGCTCTCTCGCCCCCGCTGAGAAACCCTCCCCGCCGTCCGGCGATCTCCCGGAGCGGCGGGAACAGGTCGTACACCCTGTTCCGGTTCCACTCACCGGTTCGCCGGTAGACGATCTCGAGGTTGTCTTCCACGGTAAGATCGGCGAAGATGCGCCGGTCGTCGGGCACGTAACAGATGCCACGCCGCACAAGCTGAAAGGGCTTCCTGCCCGTCACATCCTCCCCATCGAAGAGAATGGCCCCCTCTTTCGGCCGGAGCATCCCGCAGACGCTTTTCATGGTCGTCGTCTTCCCCGCGCCGTTCCTGCCGAGCAGTCCCACGATCTCGCCCTTCCGCAATGACATGGAAACATCGAAGAGGATGTGGCTCTGCCCGTAATAGGTATGGATCCCCCGGACATCTAGCATTCGCCGGTCTCCCCCAGGTAGGCTCTCTGGACTTCCCGGTTCCGCCGCACCTCCTCGCAGCTTCCCTGGACCACGGTGCCGCCCCGCACCATCACCATGATCCGCTTCGCTATCTCGAACACGACCGCGATGTCGTGCTCGCAGAACAGGATCGTCAACCCGAACTCACCGGAAAACCTTTGAATGAGACGGATGCAGCGTTTCGTCTCCTCCGGCGCCATCCCGGCCGTGGGCTCGT
>CAYILU010000274.1:0-2131 GCA_964364235.1 uncultured bacterium
GGGGTCGTCGCCCACGAAATGGCGCACGTGAAAAGCCGCGACACGCTTTACAACATCTGCGCCGCGGTGCTCGTGGGCGCCATCGCCCTGCTCGCCGACATGTTCCTCCGCGACACCTTCTTCCGGGGAAGGGGCAGGTCCCAGGGGGGAGGGGGAGGCCGGGGAAACATCGCCTTCCTGCTCCTGGGGATCGTGTTCGCGCTGCTCGCCCCGCTGGCCGCCCGCCTGCTTCAGATGAGCATCTCCCGGCAGCGGGAATACCACGCCGACGCCGCGGGGGCGGAGTTCACGCGCAACCCGCTGGGACTGGCTTCCGCGCTGGAGAAGATTTCCCGGGGGGGGGCGAGCGTGCCGGGGGAGAACCGGGGGACCCAGCACCTGTTCATCGTGAATCCGCTCCAGGCGTTCACGGCCGACTCCTCGGCCATCATGTCCACGCACCCGCCCACGGAGATGCGCATCCAACGGTTGAGAGCCATGGCCGGCGCCACCGCGTGATGATTCGCGTGAGACCACGGAAAAGGAGGACGACAATGCCGCGCACCGTTACGATCTTCGGAAAGGACAGCTGACCCTACACCACCCAAGCTCGTAGGGACTACGAGAAGGCAGGAACAACGGTGGTGTACAAGGACGTGGAGCGCGACAAGGCGGCGATGTCCGAGATGACGAAAGCAAGCGGCGGGCGCCGGGACGTGCCGGTGATCGTCGAGGACGGGAAGGTGACGATCGGCTACGGAGGCAGCTGAGCGGTCTGACGCCGCGCGGCCGTGCGCCGCGCAAAAAAAGGTGGCGGACAAGCGGGAAGGTTTCAGGAGAAAGACGGGGGCGGCCAAGACCGGCCGCCCCCGAGTGGGATGTTTCTCTTAGAACTTGTACCCTACGTCAAGTGCCACAAGATGGGCGTCGCCCGACCACTTGCCGTTGAAGCCGACGACGTTCGAGCCCTCGGAACGAATGTTGCTGACCGTGCGGTCCTTCTTGTCCACGTACATATAAGCAAGGTCGAAGATCCAGTTGCTGTATTTATATCCAACCCCCGCCGTATAGTACATTTTGTCGGCGTCAGGAAGTTCGGGACCCATCGTCCCGGCGGGGACCGGGGTGGGGTCGTACCGGAACCCGACCCTGAGTGCCAAAGGATCCGTTACACGATATTCAGCGCCCAAATACAGCGCCACCACGTTTTTCCAGTTTTTTGCCGAGGAAGTATCCACCAGGACGGGAGACTTTTCATCCTTTATGTTGATATCAAGACTTCGGAAACGGTTCCAGAAGGTCCAGTCGGCGTCCGCCTCCAGGGTCAGCCTGTCACGGGTATAGGCAACTCCCAGCGTAGCGGTCGCCGGCATGTTGATGGTCGCGGATCCCTTGGTGTCAAAGGAGGTCGCCCCTCCGAAAAAAGTGGCGGACGTGGGGCCATTGATATTTCTGATTTCCACATCCCCTTCCTTGACCTCCAATGTAAATGGACTCCTGTAGGAAATTCCCATTTTCAAATCCTTCAACGGCGTAAGCAATACCCCGAAGTTGTATCCCCAGGCATTCCCGCTTCCTTCCAGTTTCGAATTGTAGAGGTTGCCTCCCAATGCGCCGCTGTACGGGGTTTTCTCCAATATTGCACTCCCGTACATGAAATCGATCCCCGCACCGACCGACAGGATCTCGTTAACCTTCCACGCCACCGTGGGGTTGACGACGATCGTCAACAGGTCGATCTTGGTGATCTGGTTCCGGAAGATGCTCGTGTTGGGGTTCTCGTACTCCTGACCCAGGCCGAACGGTGAAAAAACACCGATACCGTAAGCGAAGTTCGGGGAAGCCTTCCTCGTGAAAAACAGGTTCGGGATGAAGAAATTCAGATCCTTCTGGGTCTCGGACACGGTTGCCCCGCCGGTGAGGGGCGTCGTGCCGGTGAATGTCCCCCCGTTTTCCTTCACGTAGGTGATGCCACCCTTGAAGTTGCTCCCCTCGAGCTGGATGATGCCCGCGGGGTTGAAGTAGATCGCGGAGGGGTCGTTCGCCTGCGCAGTGAAGGCGAACCCCATCCCCTTCGCCTTTGCCCCCGCCTCGGGAAGCCGGAAGCCCGCCGCCATCGCGGACGAGGCGGAAAATACCACGCCCACCAGTA
>CAYILU010000275.1:0-2128 GCA_964364235.1 uncultured bacterium
GGAGGGCCACCCCGTGTGTGTTGCGCAGCTGCTCCTCGAGGTCCGACAGGTGGATGTCAAGCACCCTCCGGACGTCCACCGGCAGCAGGGGCCGAAAGACGATCTGCTCGTCGATCCGGTTCAGGAACTCCGTCCGGAACCGCCGGCGGGCTTCCGCCAGCGCCCCGTCGGCGAGCACCGCGCGGTCCCCCGCGAGGAACCCCATCTCCTTCCCCACGCGGATGTTCCCGGTCATCACGAAGATCGCGTTCCGGGCGTCCGCCGTCCGCCCCTGCGCGTCGGTGATCTTCCCCTCGTCGAACAGTTGCAGGAACAGGTCGTACACCCTCGGGGACGCCTTCTCCATCTCGTCGAAGAGGACGACCGCGTACGGCGTCGTCCGGAGCCGTCCGGTCAGCTGCCCCCCCTCCTCGTGGCCGACGTACCCCGGGGGGCTTCCCACGAGGCGGCTGACGCTCATGTCCTCCTGGTACTCGGACATGTCGAGCCGGATGAAGGCGCGCTCGTCCGAAAAAAGGTATTCGGACATCCGTCGGGCCAGCTCCGTCTTCCCGACACCCGAGGGGCCCAGGAAGAGGAAAACGCCCAGGGGACGCCGACGGTCCCCCAGGCCGGCGTGCGCCAGGAGCAGCCGGCGGCACACCCGGGAAATGGCGGCCTCCTGCCCGACGACGTGCCGGTTCAGGTACTCCTCAAGCCCGCGGATCCGGGATTCCGACATCCCCCCCATCCCCCCGCGGACGACCTCCAGGGGGATCCCCAGTTTCTCGGCCACAACGTTGGCGACGACTCCGGGTTTGACCACGGCGACTCCCATCGGGCCCCTCCGGTCCGGCTCCAGCGCCCGGGAGAGAAGCGGAACCCGGCACTCGGCGCAGGCACGGTCCAGCAGGTCGATCGCCTTGTCGGGAAGGAAGTGCATCGGGTCGAACCGGATGGAGAGGTCCACCGCGGCGGAGACCGCGTCATCGTCGATCGTGACGCCGAAGTGCGACTCCCGGTGGGCGCGCAGGCCCAGGAGGATCTCCAGCGTCTCGTCCCGGCCGGGCTCGACCACCTGGATCTGCTGGAAGCGGCGCTCCAGTGCGGGGTCCTTCTCGACACTGCGCCGGTACTCGGAGATCGTCGTCGCCCCGATGCACCGGAGCTCCCCGCGGGCGAGGGCCGGCTTCATGATGTTGCCGGCGTCCATCGGGGCACCCTCGGCGCGTCCCGCCCCGACAACCGTGTGAAACTCGTCGATGAACAGGATCACCTCGGGATGGGAGCGGACCTCTTCGATCAGGCGGGTCAGCCGCTCCTCGAATTCCCCCCGGTACTTGGTGCCCGCCACAAGTTCCGCCATCGACAGCTCGACAAGCCGCTTCCCGCCGAGCACCCAGCGGTCCTGTCCCAGGACGATCCGTTCCGCGAGCGCCTCGACCACCGCCGTTTTTCCGACACCCGCCTCCCCGACGAGCACCGGGTTGTTCTTTGTGGGCATCAGCAGGACCTTCAGGAGCTGGCGCAGCGTGTTGCGGGTCCGATCCGATTCCACGAACGGCATCAGCCGCCTTTCGCGTGCCGACCTCGTGATGTCCCGGCCGTAGCGGTCGAGCAAGGGGGTTTCGGAGGGGCGTTGCTCCCCGGAAGTGGCGACACCCCCGCCCTCCTCCAGTCCCACCTTCTGTTTCCTTCCCCCGGAATTTCCGGACGCGAGCTCCCTGTGAAGCACTTCGGGGGTGACGCCCGCCGCGACGAGCACGGAGGTGATGATCGGGCCCGGGTCCTCCAGGATGGCCTCGAGCAGGTGGTTCGCGCCGGTCTCCTCCGAACCCGACCCGCCGGCGAGTTCTTCCGCCCGGCTGAAGATCACCTTGCAGGCTTCGCTCCGGTGGAGCGCCCGCTCCGAGTGCTGCGCATGCCCGGGACGAATCCTCGATCGGACCCCGCGGCGGAAGGCCATCGCCGAGATCCCGAGATCCGAGAGAATCCCCTCCAGGCGGTCCGCCTCTGCCCGTATATGCTCGACGGAGAGGGTGTTGGGCCTGGAGAACCGGAGGAGACCGACGGCCTTGTGGATGCTGCAGATCCCGATGAGCAGGTGCTCGCGTTCGATGAATGGGTGACGGGAAGCGGCCGCTTCGGA
>CAYILU010000276.1:0-2126 GCA_964364235.1 uncultured bacterium
CATTTTCCGTCCGTGGGGGCGTAAGGGGTTGCCCCGGATCATCGCCATAGCGAACCAGAAGGGGGGCGTCGGGAAGACCACCACGGCGGTCAACCTCGCGGCGTCCCTCGCGGTCATGGAGAAGAAGACCCTCCTGGTGGATCTCGACCCGCAGGCCAACGCGACCTCAGGTGTCGGGGGTGTCCCCGGCGGGGAGGCGGATAAGGACGTCTACCGGGCCCTGCTCGCCGAGATCCCGGTCACGGAGGCGATCCGGGAAACCGGGCTGCCGTTCCTGCACCTGCTCCCCGCATCGGGGGATCTCATCGGCGCGGAGATCGAGCTGGTCTCCCTCTCGAGACGGGAGAACCGGCTGGCCGACGCGCTGCGCCCGGTCGAGGCGGGCTACGAGGTGATCCTCATCGACTGTCCCCCATCGCTTGGCCTCCTCACCGTCAACGCGCTCTGCGCCGCGCGGTCGGTCCTGATCCCGCTCCAGTGCGAATATTACGCGCTCGAGGGGCTGACCAGCCTGTACCGGACCATCGCGAAGATCCGGGAGATGTTGAACCCGGCCCTTGCCGTGGAGGGGGTGGTCCTCACCATGTTCGACGCCCGGAACAACCTGGCCCACCAGGTGGCCGCGGAGGCCCGGGAAAACCTAAAATCCCAAGTTTATCAAACAGTTATACCGCGAAACGTGCGTCTTTCCGAGGCCCCCTCCTTCGGGAAGCCCGCCCTGTTGTACGCCGTCAATTCCCGGGGGGCGCAAAGCTACCTCGAGCTGGCGAAAGAGATGGTGAGCCGATGGAACGAAAGCCCGATCCAGTAAAAAGGAAAGCCCTGGGAAGGGGGCTCTCCGCGCTGCTTCCCGGGCCCGAGGAACGGGACGTCGAGTTCCTGCGGTTGCCGGTCGACCGGATCCGGACGAGCCCCTTCCAGCCCCGGCGGACCTTCTCCCCGGACGATCTTCGCGAGCTGGTCGAATCGATCCGCGAGAAGGGGATCCTTCAGCCCGTTATCGTGCGGCCGACGCCTCAGGGGTACGAGCTGGTCGCGGGCGAGCGGAGGTTGCGCGCCGCGCAGGCGGCCGGCGTCGAGACGGTGCCCGCGGTGGTGAGGAAGCTCTCGGACCGGGAGGCGCTCGAGACCACGATCGTGGAGAACATCCAACGGACGGACCTGAACGCGATCGAGCTGGCGGAGGGGTACCAGAGGCTTGCCCACGAGTTCTCCCTCTCGCAGGAAGAGATCGCGCGGCGCGTGGGCAAGGACCGGGTCACGGTGGCCAACCTCCTGCGGCTCCTCAAGCTTCCCGCCCCGGTCAAGCAGGCCGTGGTCGATGGAAGGTTGTCGGCGGGCCACGCCCGGGCGCTGCTCTCGGCGCCGGCGGAGAGGATCCCCGAGATCTTCGCGTTCGCCATCCAAAGGGATCTCTCCGTCCGGGAGCTGGAGCAGCTGTGCGCCGCGGGGGGAAGGAAGGCGAAAGCGAGGAAGCCGGGGAAGCGCGACCCGCATCTTTCGGATATCGAGGAGAAGCTGTCCCGGCGGGGCGGAACGAAAGTCCGGATCCGGGGAACGCCGAAGAAGGGGTGGTTCGAGGTCGCCTATTATTCCGAAGGAGAATTTTCCCGGTTGCTCGACATCCTGTTCGGCGGGCGCTGAAGGACGTCGGCGGGAAAAGGGGAGAAAATAATGATTGCATCCCGTTTTCCTTATGCTATATTTCGCCGCATAAGCAAGGGATCAATCGACCATGTATCCGGTGACGGATAAATCCTGGAAGGGAAAGGAGTGACAAGCAATGCGTAAGTATTGGGCTCTGTTCCTCGGGTTGTTGCTTGCGGCAACGATCGGCCTCTCCGCCTGTGCGAAGAAGGAGGCACCGCCGCCCCCGCCGCCTCCGCCGCCTCCGGCGGTTGAGAACGCGGCTCCCGCGCCGGCGCCTGCTCCTCCGGCCGCAGCGCCGAAGAAGTAACCTCCCGAACGTCGGGAGAAAGAGAAGGCTGGACACGAGGGCGCCGGGATTTCCCGGCGCCCTCTCCTTCCGACCGGTCCTCCGCGCCACTAAGCGCTTGACAGGCATTTCCTTGCGTGTTACCAATTTTCCGTTTCGCTTGATTTCAGCCCGCCGCCTGCCTGTTTAG
>CAYILU010000277.1:0-2115 GCA_964364235.1 uncultured bacterium
TCCGGAGGATCGGGTAGGCGATCTCGTAGGTCGAGCGCCACCCGTCGTCGATCGTGACGACCACGGACTTCTTCGGGATCTGCGCCTTCCCGTCGAGGAAATCGAAGAGCCGATCGAGGGGGATGACCTGGTACCCGTTGACCTTGAGGAACCGCATCTGGGCTTCGAAGGAATCCTCCGTCACGGTCATCTTGTCCGATGTCGTCTTCGAGAACTTGTGGTAGCAGAGGACGGGGACGGTCTGGTACGCCTCCCCGGTAACCCCGAGGGGATCGAAGGGCGCCAGGGGGATGACGACGGCGGCGCCCGGCGTGATTTTCCGGATCCCGTTGAACTCCTCGACGAACCAGTTCATGCCGGGATCGCCCAGGTACCGCGCGGCCAGGGAGGCAAACGTGTCGCCCTCGCGCGCGACGACGGCGGCGAACTCGGGAAAAATCCGTTCGAACGACGGCTCGGCCTGACGAGGAGGCGCCGGGACTTTCGATGGAACCGGTTGCGGCGGCACCGGCCGGACCTCCCTGGTGGCGCATCCGGAGAGCAGAAGGAGAGCGACCAGAAAAATCCCGGGCGCGCTTCCTTTCACGCCCGTCTCTTCACGCCGTCCTGAAGGCGGAAATTCTCCCACGATCCCGTCCTGTCCAGGATCTCCCGCGGCGGGAGCGGATCGACCGACACGGTACTCCCGAGGTACTGGTAGATTTCCCGGCCGATGACGATCTCTCCGGGGCCGGCCATCGTCGCCAGGGCCTCCGCCGACTTGAAGCTCTCCCCGATCATGACGGGGCCTGTCCCGTGTGATGCACCCACCTCGCAGGACAGGATGACGCCGGAACTGATTCCGATCGCAACCTGCTTGAGAAGCGGCCGGCTCCCCTCCCCCTCCTCCCTGAGCGCCATCTGCAACGAGAGGGCAGCCCGGACGGCCCGGCTCGTGTGGTCCGGGAGGAACGTCGTGCCGCCGAACACGGCCACGACGGTGTCCCCGGAGAAATTGCCGACCCGGCCCCCGTGGGCGACGATGACCCCTTCCGCGATTTCGAAGTAGGAGTTGAGCCCCTCGAGGATCTCCTCCGGCCGGCGGCTGTCCGCATACGTCCTGAACTCCCGTATATTGGACACGAGAACGGTCGCCTGGTTCCGGGCGACGCGCGGCGCCGGGGGTGTCTCCGGTTCCTCGGCGCCCTTCGCCGGTTCCGCGGGGTAACCGACGATGGAAAGGGCCTTCCGGAGGACCGACCGGGGCGGGGAATGCGCCTCTTCCCCGGACGGCGCCTCGGTGCGGTCGCCTCCCGGCCCGTCGCGGATCGCCATGACCCGATACGCGGGACCCTCCTCGTCGCCTTCCGCCCTCCGGGGGTTGACGAAACGCCAGGACGTAGAAAGTCCGAATGCGGACAGGATCACGAGTCCCAGGATGGCGGCAGCCGTCAAGGCGCCAAGACCCATGAGAAATCGTCGCAGGTGGCCCGCGGCGACCTCCGCCTCGCGGTCGAGGGCTTCCCGGACAAATGCGACGTGTACGGAGCCGACGGCTTTGTTGCGGATGACGAGCGGGCGGGAAAGATCGATCGCCTGGCCTGCGGACGGCAAGGGATAGGAAAACCAGGCGACCCCGTCCTCGGTCCCCTGGTCCTTCGCCGAAGGCGGCAGGCGAAGGATCTCCCCGATGCGCGACAGGTCGGTGTGGGCACGGATGACGTTTCCACCGTCGGTGATGGCAATAAAGAGGATGTTTCCTCCGTCGGGAGGTCTGCGCACAAGGCGGCTGAGTGTAGCCACGTCTTCCCCGAGCAGCGGGAAAACCGCGCTCTCGGAGAGATGGGCGACGAACAGGCGGCCCGCCCGGATCTTCTCGAGGAAGATGGCCTCTTTCTGCCGGTCGACGATCGCCTTCCCGGCAAAGTAAAAGGCGAGGGAAAACACCGCGAGGACCACGGCGCCCATTGCGATGAAAAAAAGCGGCTTTGCCGTGACAGGCCGCCTGTCCGGCTTGAAGGTCTCCTGCATCTCCCTATTTCTTCGGGCCGAAGAGCGCCGGCTCCTCATCTTCGGCTGGGGTCGCGGGCGCCGACGGTTTCGCCTTTCCGGGTCCCTTCGGGTAGAAGCTGTCGA
>CAYILU010000278.1:0-2114 GCA_964364235.1 uncultured bacterium
CGCTTGCGGCGGATCCGTACGACCGGTACGAGCGGTACCGGGGTGAAAGTCCCCCCCCGCGGGCCGCGGGCGCACCGCCTCCCCAGCACGCGGTTCACGGGCAGCCGTACTTCTTCGGGCACCTCGGGATCTTCGACCCCAATACCGACGTGGACGGCCTTGCCGGGTACGACTCCGGGCTGAACTTCGACCTCGGGATCGGCTCCCGCGTGTCTCCGGTGCTTGGGGTCGAAGGCACGTTCGGGGCGTACAGCGCGGAGCGCGGGTCCAAAGAAGCCTCCGTCGTTCCGTTGACGATCGGTGCCCGCCTGATCATACCGCACCCCTTCATCGAGCCGTACCTCGGCGCCGGGCTCGGGCTTTATTTCACCAAACTGAAGGAACCGGCATCGGGATTCGGCGGGATCGACGAGACCAGCACCGATTTCGGCGGCTACCTCTCCGTCGGGGCGGATTTCTGGCTCAACCCGCGGATCGCGCTGAACTTCGAAGGGAAGTATCACTTCGTGAACCCGTCGTTCAAAGACGCCTCGGGAACGTCCTGGGACGTGAACATGGGTGGGTGGACGGTCAACCTGGGGGTCCGGGCATCGTTCTAAGCCGAAAGGAACCGCGGGAGAGCCCCCGGGTCCTCCTCCTGGGGGGATCCGGGGCCTACGCGCTCCCGCGGGGGACGCTCGGCCGGCGCGTTTCCACCCGCCGGGTCCGCACGCCTTTCGGCCTCTCCAACCCGGTCCACCTGTTCGAGAAGGACGGTTTCCGTTTTCTCTTCCTCTCCCGGCACGGGGAGCGCGCCTACGAGAAGACCGCCCCCTTCGTGAACTACCGCGCCAACATCTTCGCGGCGAAATCCCTGGGGGTGGAGCGGATCCTGGCCTGGACGGGACCGGGGATCATCGCCCCGGGATACCGGCCCGGCGACCTTTCCCTCCCGGACGATCTCCTCGATTTCACACGGTGCCGGCCGTCCACCTTTTACGAGGGGAAGGGGATCGGCTTCATCCGCCAGTCCCCGGTCTTCTGCGAGACGCTGCGCGGGGCGCTTCGCGCCTCCCGGGGGAAGGGGCGGGGGGCCCCCCGGCTTCACCCGAAGGGGACCTATGCCTGCACCGAGGGGCCGCGGCTGGAGACGCCCGCCGAGATCCGCCTCCTCGCTTCGGCGGGGGCCGACATGGTGGGGATGACCCTGTGCCCCGAGGCGTTCCTGGCCCGGGAGCTGGAGATCTGCTACGCCCCCATCGCCTACCTCACCAACTACGCCGAGGGGGTGAAACCGATGCCGTACCGGCGCGGGACGCTCTTCGAGGGGATGCTGCCCGGGGGGAGCGCGGTCCGCGTGGAGCAGGCGAAGAACGCCATCCCCCTCCTGGCGATCGCGGCGGCCCGGTCGCTCTCCGGCAAGGAAAGGGATTGCCCCTGCGCCGTTTCGATGGAAAGATATCGCCGCAGGGGGGTCATCGGCGACGATTTCCGGAAGTGGGTGTCCCCGCCGCGCAGGAGGAACGGGTGAAGATCCGCGAGGAACAGGTCCATCGCGTCTGCCGGACGCTCCTTTCCCGCTGGAAGGAGAAGGGGATGATCCGGCCGAAGGCTTCGGAGGAGGTCCTCCTCGCGAAGATGGTCGGCGCGGTCATGAAGGACTTTGAACGGGAGGAGGCGCTCGACCGCGAGGTCGAGGTCCTGCTTGAGAAGCATTCCGGGGAACTGTCCCGGTCGCAGGCCAGCGCCCACCTCATGTTCCGGAAGATCAAGGAGCGCCTCGCGAAGGAGCGGGGCATCGTCCTTTAATGGAGAAGCAGCGTTGCGCCTGACGGAAGACCGCATCTCCCACCTGTCCCGCCTGGTCATCGACCGCCTGTACAGGGACGACCTGGCGGACTTCCCCGACGAGGGGATGGCGCTGCGGGAGGCCAAGGGCGCCTTCCAGGCCTTCGTCCGGGCCGAGGAAGAGGTGGACGCCTTCGTCCGGCAGAAGATCGGGAGGCTTTCCCGAAGCGTCCCCGAGGGGGGCAGGGAGTGGGAGATCCTCTACCGGAAGTACTTCGAGGAGGAGATGGCGAGGCGAAAGCTGTAGTTCGACGTCCGCCTCGCCCGCCTGCCCCACCGGGGACATC
>CAYILU010000279.1:0-2112 GCA_964364235.1 uncultured bacterium
GGGCTCTTGCAGGCGGGACACTCCCAGGTCATGGCGCCCGCCTCCGTCGTTCCGCATGCGCCGCACTCGATCACGACAGGCTCCTCCTCGATCACCAGGGGTGCGCCTTCGGCAATCGTCCCCCTGGCGAGGCTCTCAAAGAGGAAACGGAGGTTTTCGGGGACGATCCCCCGGAGAACGCCTACCCTGACCGTCACCACGGTCACCTTCTTCGCTTCGTGTTTTGCCGCTTCGGAGAGGACGACGTTCAGGATCTCGCCGGCTATTCCCAGTTCATGCACGTCCTCACCCGGCCTTATCCGCCCGCAGCGACTCGATCCTCGCAAAGAGGGGATCGAGGCCGTCCCCCCTGGTCGCGGATACCTCGAAGATCTCGATGCCGGGGTTGACGGCCCGGGCGGCTCGCCGAACGGCTTCCGGATCAAATTGCACGAATGGAAGGAGGTCGGTCTTCGTGATGACGAGGATATCGGAGGTCTTGAAGACGAGCGGGTATTTCAGCGGCTTCTCGTCCCCTTCGGTGACGCTCAGGAGCACGACCCTCACGTCCTCCCCGAGTGGCACCTCGGCGGGGCAGACGAGATTCCCGACGTTCTCCACGATCAGGATGTCCACGGCGTCGAGGTCCATCCCTTCCAGTGCCTTGACGAGCTGGGCGGGCTGGATGTGGCAGGAGGAGCGGGTGTTGATCTGGCAGACCTGGACGCCGTGCTTTCGGATCCGCTGCGCGTCGATGTCGGTTTCGATGTCCCCCTCGACGACGGCCACATTCCTCTTCCCCGCCAACGCACCGATCACCTTCTCGATCAGGGTGGTCTTCCCGGAACCCGGCGACGAGATGAGATTGATGGCGAGGATCTTCCTGGATGCAAGAAGCTCCCGGATGGCCCGGGCGGTATCCTCGGCCGACTGCTGGATGCTCCTGTCGAGGGAGACCTTCACTTCCACGGTGCGCCTCGTCATTGAAACTTCCGCCGCGCGTGCGGCACCAGCCCGCGAACCGGCGTCCGGGAAGGATATCACATTGCGGAGTGGCCTTGTCTGCTACACTACTTCATCCGGGGAAGGGAAGAGGGGGCGCATTGGCCACCGAGGCGGTTCTCCTCAAGATCAGCGGGGTCGTGCAGGGGGTCGGGTTCCGCCCCTTCGTGTACAGGATCGCCTCGCGGTGCCGCCTCGCCGGCCGCGTGACCAACACGCCGGGAAGCGTCATCGTCCACGTCGAGGGCCCGCCCGAGAACATCGACGCGTTCCGGAAGCTCCTGGTCGCGGAGGCCCCCCCGGCGGCGCGGATCCTCCGCGTCACGGGGAAGCGGGTTTCGCCGGCAGGCCACACCGCCTTCACCATCGGGGAAAGCGAAAAGGAAGGCGTGGCCCTCTCCACCATCCCGCCCGACATCGCCATGTGCCCGCTCTGCCTCGCGGAGTTCCGCGATCCCGCGAACCGACGCCACGGGTATCCTTTCATCAACTGCACCGGCTGCGGGCCGCGGTTCACGATCGTGACGGAACTCCCCTACGACAGGGCGCACACCTCGATGTCCGCGTTCACCCTCTGCCCGGAATGCCGGAGGGAGTACGAGGACCCCGGCGACCGGAGATTCCACGCCGAGCCCAACGCATGCCCCGCGTGCGGTCCGAAGCTGTCCGTCGCCGGGCCGGACGGCCGCCCCCTGAAGACCGAAGACCCGGCAGGACTTGCGGCATCCGCGCTCCGCTCGGGGGAGATCGTCGCGATCCGGGGCCTGGGGGGATTCCACCTCGCTGCGGATGCGACCGACGACACCGCCGTGAGGAAACTGCGGGAGCGGAAGTTCCGCGAGGAGAAACCGTTCGCGGTGATGGTGAAGGACCTCGAGGAGGTGGCGGCGATCGCCCGGCTCTCCCCGGCGGACAGGGCGATCCTTTCCTCCCCTTCCTCGCCCGTGCTTCTCCTGGAAGCGGTCTCGCCGTCGCCCCTTTCCCCCGCCGTGGCCCCGGGGCTTTCGACCGTGGGGATTTTCCTTCCCTACACGCCGCTCCACCGGCTCCTCCTGGAAGGGGCGGACAGGCCTCTGGTGATGACGAGCGGGAACCGGACGGACGAGCCGATCGCCACGGGAAACAGGGAGG
>CAYILU010000280.1:0-2100 GCA_964364235.1 uncultured bacterium
CGTCGACGAGCGCGATCAGGGTCCCGGATCCCTTCAGGCGCTCCACGTCCTCCCTGCGCAGGTCGTCCCGTACGTCCAGGACCAGCGCTTTCGCCCCGACGCCGGCGACCGCGCCTTCGATCCACCGCGCCTGGTCGAGCGGGGAGCCTTCTTCCGCAGGGGTCAGGACCGGGTAGCCCTTTGCGCGCACCGCGTCGAACCCCTCGCGCCCCCCGCGCATGGCGAACGCAACCCGGCAGCGATAATCATAACGGAGTTCGTCCGCCAGGGCCAGACAACGGACCACGTGGCCGAAACCGATCTCCGGGGAACCGTCGCACCGGATCAGGATCGGGGGGCCTTCACCCATCTTCAGGGCCACAGGGAGGGGTTCAGCAACCGCTCGTCATCCATCGCAAGCCCTGCCGCCCTGGCCAGCAATTCCTCCGGCAGGGGGCCGGCAGCGGCGGCGGCAAGGGACCGCCCCAGTTCCTCCGAGGTCCTGGGGCCGACGAACACCGTCGAGACGGGAGTGGCCGAAAGGCAGAACCGAAGGGCCGCACTCTCCAGGGCCTCCCACGATCCCCCCATGGCGTCCCTGGCCCGCTCCGCGACGGCCCGCAGACCCGCCAGCCCAAGGGGCAGCCATTCCGCCTTCGCGCTCAGGGCGCCCTTCAGGAACGCGGACCTGGCGACGATTCCCACCCCGGCCCGCTCCGCGGCCGGAAACGCCTTCCCCGCCATCCGCTGGTCCAGAAGGTTGTACGCGATCTGCAGGACGTCGAAGCACCCCGCGCCGACGATGGCGAGCGCCTCCGCCTCCGTGTAGACCGAGGCGCCCAGGAACCGCACCTTCCCCTGCCGCTTCGCATCGAGGAGCGCGTCCGACAACTCCCCGCGCCGGACGACGTCCACGGTCGCGTTGTGGATCTGCACGACGTCCAGCGCTTCCCTCCGAAGCGCGGTCAGGCTGCCTTCCAGGGATGCCAGGACGGCGCGGCGGAGGGCGCCCCCCCGCAGTTGGTCTCCTCCGGCATCCTTGAAGACCGGGACCTTCGTCGCCACGAGACAGCCGGGGGCAGACCGCAGAAAAACACCCAGGAGCCGTTCGCTATCCCCGTAGCCGGGGGCGGTATCGAAAAAATTGATCCCTTCCTCCGCGGCGTTTCGCAGGAGGGACAACGCGTCGGCTTCGGACGGCCGCCCATGACCCCCGGGCGCTTCGATGCCGTATTCGATCCCGAGGGAAACGGTCCCGAGCGACAACCCGGACACCATAAGACCCGTTCTGCCGAGCGGACCGAACTTCAATGTGGCGGAACCCCGCTCTTTCCGCGCTTCACGTCAGCCGGTAGAACCCGGTCCGGGCAACCGGGCCGCGAAGACGCTTTCTTGCGTCTCCCTGCCGGACCGCCTCGGAAAGGGTCGCGAAGGCGTCCCCGACGTCCTTCAGGTATGCGGCCACGTGCCGCTCCTGGTGGGCGAAGGATGGCTTGAACTGGTGAAAGGCCAGGTACCCTTTCTCCAGCATGATCTGGATGAAAAGGGTGTACAGGAACAGCGCGTCCTCGTGATCGAGGCTGAAGTGGTTCAGGCTCGGCAGCCCGTCGGCGTGGAGCGCAAGTCCGCATTCCTTCGCCGCCTCCCGCCATCCTTCCATGACGAGGGTGCCGATCCGGATCAGGTGACCGGCCACGTTTTCCCGGCGGTACTTGCGGATGGTCGCCAGCGCGGCCGCGGGGCCGATGCGCTCGGTCCAGTTCGTGCTGCTGATGAAGGTGGATTGCGCAGCCTGCATCACCTGCCCGGTCCCCATCACGGCGGCCATCGCATAGCCGTTCGCCATCGCCTTGGCGAAAACCGCGATGTCCGGGCGGACCCCGAGCAGGAGGTGGATTCCTCCCGCCGTCATCCGGAAGCCGGTCGTGATCTCGTCGAAGACGAGGACGGCGCCGATCTCCCCGGCGATGTCCCGGACCTCCTCCAGGAATCCCGGCGCCGGCGCCTGGCCGCGCTGCGGCTCCATCACGATCGCCGCGAGGCTATCGCGGTTGGCGTCGACGATCGCCTTGAGCTGGTCGATCCTGTTGTAGTGGAAGGGAAGCGCGGTCCCCCGCAGCG
>CAYILU010000281.1:0-2084 GCA_964364235.1 uncultured bacterium
CGCGCTGCATCCCATCGAGGCGTTGAGGTACGAATGACGAACCCGTCGCTGCGCGTAGGGCGGATCCCCTATGCGAACATGGTCCCGATCTTCCACGCCCTCACCACCCACTTCTCCCTCGAGGACGTCCGGTTCGTGTCCGGGGCGCCCTCGGAGCTCAACCGGAAGCTCCGGGCGGGGCGGCTGGACATCTCCCCGTCCTCCTCGATCGAGTACGGGAAGCACCCGGACCGGTACCTTCTCTGCCCGGGCATCTCGGTCTCCTCCCGCTCGAAGGTGATGAGCGTGGTCCTGCTCTCCAACAGGCCTTTGGGGAGGCTGCCGGACGGCCCCATCGCCGTCACGCGGGCTTCCGACAGTTCGGTCGTGCTCCTGGAGATCCTTCTGAAGGAGTTTCTCGGGAAGCGGAATCGCCTCGTCCGGACGTCTTTTCCGCCGGGGGAGGCGCTGCGCCGCCACCCCGCCTACCTCGCGATCGGGGACGAGGCGCTGCAGGCAAGCATTTCGGGAACCGCAAGACATGTGACCGACCTGGGGGAGTGGTGGCGCCGCGAAACGGGGACGCCGTTCGTCTTCGCCCTCTGGATCGTCTCCCGCAAGGCGCTTCACCGGCGGCGGGAGGCCCTCCACGGGTTCGCGCGTACGCTGCTCACCGCCAAGCGGATTGCCGTGGAATCCCTGACCCGCCCCGAGCACCTCCTGATCGGCCCGGACTGGATGCCGAAGGAGATGCGCACGGCCTACTGGAGGAACCTCTCCTACGACCTGGAGGAGGAGAGGGAGGGACTCATCCGGTTCTACCGGCTCGCGAAGAAGATCGGCCGGATCCCCTCGGTCCCCCCCCTGCGATTCCTCGATCTTTCCTGAATTGTCTTCGTGGTAAAATAAGGTATTCCCGCCGGGAGGGCATCGATGATCCACAAGGACATGAAGATCGAGGACGTCCTCCGGAAATTCCCCCAAACGATCCCGGTCTTCGAGCGCTTCGGGATCGACTGCGCCGGGTGCCAGCTCTCCGAGTTCGAGAACCTCGAGCACGGGGCGAAGGTGCACGGGATCGACCTGGAAGCGCTTCTTGCAAACCTGAACGAGTCACTTCCGAAGTGAGGGTTTAGCCCCGGCGGGCTCTAGCCCCGGCGGGAATACTCCGCCCGGGCGTCTTCGGTTTCCCAGACGGTGACCCTGGCAAGGCGTGCCGGGGCGGGGATCTTCCCTTCCATCTCCTCGAAAATGTAGCGCGCGATGTTCTCGGACGATGGGTTCCGCGCGTCGAAGGGTGGAATTTCGTTCAGGTACTTGTGGTCCACCAGGGAGAGGATGTCGTGGAGGGCCCCTTTCATCGCGCGGAAGTCCAGCGCCATCCCGCGGCCATCCACTTCGGGGGACTCCACGGTCGCCTCGACCTGCCAGTTGTGGCCGTGCAGCCGCTCGCAGTTCCCCTCGTATTCCCGCAGACGGTGGGCAGCGGCGAACGAGGAACGCACGGTCAGGGCGTACAGATCCTTCTTCATGGCTCCTCCAGCGGCGAAAGAACGATCCGGGATTTCGATGTCGCCCGCGCGAACCAGTTTCGCACGCCGGTTGCCGCCTTCTCCTCGAACAGGTCCTTCCTGATCTTTTCCTCCCGGAGGTCCCCGGGGACTGCGCCCGCGCGGGTCCGGCTCACGATCTCCCGCCTTACCTCCTCGTCGTTGACTTCGATGAAGACCGCCACGCGCTTTTCCAGGAAATCCCGGACCACGATCCTGCGCTGGAGGAAGTCCCGGATCTCCGCATCGGAGAGGTCCGCCGAGCAGGGGGAGGAGCATTCCGCCTTCCGTGCCGCCGATTTCGCGACCGCGTCCGCCAGTGCCGCGTTGTCCACCCCGCCGAGGCCCAGTTTCCTCTGCTCCTGTAGGACCAGCACGTCCGCGATGAGCTTCTCGCGCGCGCGGGAAAGCGTCATCTCCCGCGCCGACTCCCCAGGGGCCATGCCGCAGCGATGGAAGCAGGCCTCCCGCACGACGTCCGAGAGGAAGATCACCTCGCCGTTCACCGAGGCGGCCGCCGACTCGATCAACCGGTACCCGCCGGGATCGCCCGCG
>CAYILU010000282.1:0-2080 GCA_964364235.1 uncultured bacterium
CACTACCGGGTCATCGTGTGTGGGGTCGATTAGGTGGGCGGGAACGAACCCGATATCGCGGCCCTGAAGGAGCGGTTGGCTTGCCTGGAGCGGGAGAACCGGGAGCTGTCGGGTCGGAACCGGGAACTCGGAGAGTATCTCCGCGCGAAGACGAACCGGCTTCTGGAGCTCATGTGGTGCCCGAACCTTGGCGCCGAGCGGTTCGACGACCGTACGCTTCTGGAACTCGACCCGATCGGGACCGTCGCCGAATCGTTCTCCCAGGTGCTCGACCACCTTCGGGAGATGAACGAAAACCTCCAGACGGAGATCGATGAGCGAAGGAAGACCGAAGAGGCGCTCCGCGAGAAGGAGGAGTTGTTTCGTACCGTCACCGAGTTTGCCACCGACTGGGTGTTCTGGCGCAAAAAGGGCGGGGGGATGGTCTACGTCGCACCAGCGTGCGAACCGATTTCCGGGTACGCCCCCGAAGAATTTTACGGGGACCCCAACCTTTTTTTCAGGGTCGTTCACCCCGGCGACAGGGATGCCTGGGTTGCCCACTGCCATTCCTCGGATGAAAGGGGGGTCCCCGGGGAGATGGAGTTCCGCATCCTCACCAAAAATGGGGAAACCCGGTGGCTCAGCCACACGTGCCGCCCGATTTTCAACGAAAAGGGCGATTTCCTTGGGGTCAGGGGGAGCAACCGGGACATCACCAGGAACAAGAAGCTGGAGGAGGAGGTCCTGACCGCCAGGAAATTGGAAGCGATCGGTGTCCTCGCGGGGGGGATCGCCCACGATTTCAACAACCTGTTGACGGTGATCCTGGGGAACATCTTCCTCCTGAAGCACATCGTGGCGGGAAACAATGCCGCGCATGGGAGACTCGAGGAAGCGGAGAAGGCTTCCTTGAGGGCCCGCGACCTGACCAACCGTCTGATCACGTTCGCGAGCGGGGGCGCGCCGGTCCGGGAAACGGTTTCGATCGCCGGCCTCGTCGAGGAGGTCTGCGAGCAAGCGGTCAGGGGCGAAAACGTCAAGTGCGATATGCTCTTTCCCGAAGGGCTGCCGCCGGTGAACGTCGACAAGGGGCAGATCCGCCAGGTCTTCGGCAGCCTGGTCGTCAACGCCTGCGAGGCGATGCCCGATGGCGGCACCATCAGGATCCGGGCAACGTGCACGACCGGGAAGGAAAACGCCTTGTTCGGCTCCGCAGAGGAGTTCGTGGAAATCACCGTGGAGGACCAGGGGGTCGGCATCGCGGAGGAGCATATCCGGAATGTCTTCGACCCCTTCTTCACGACCAAGGAAAAGAAGAGCGGCCTCGGGCTGGCCTCCGCGTACTCGATCGTCCAACAGCACGACGGGCAGATCGCGGTGGAGTCCCGTGTCGGAAAGGGAACCGTCTTCACCATCCGCCTCCCGTCTTCCCCGGTGTGCGCGGCTTCGGAGAGCCAGGGTGCCCGGCCCGTTCCCGGCGCGGAGAGAAGGAAGATCCTGGTCATGGACGACGACCAGACGCTGAGGGCGGTCGTCATCGACATCCTCGACACCATCGGCTACCAGGGAACCGCGGTGAGCGACGGCCTGGAGGCGATCGAGGCGTACCGCTGTGCGAAAGAGACCGGGGAACCTTTCGCCGCCTTGATCATGGACCTGACCGTTCCCGGGGGGATGGGGGGGACGGAAGCCATCGAGAAGATCCTCGAGATCGATCCGGACGTCCGGGCGATCGTGTCCAGCGGCTATTCCAACAACCCCGTGATGTCCGACCACGAGAGGTACGGGTTCCGGGGAGTGATCGCCAAGCCGTACCGGATCCAGGAGCTCCGGGATGTCCTCGATAAAGTGATCCTCGAAAAAAACTGAATATTTTTCATGCCGGTGCCGATACAAGTCATTTGGAAGGTTCGATAGAAGGGGTTCCTCGGGGGGGAATTTTTGGTCGCGGTACTTTTCGGTTCGACATTTCTCCAGTTCCTGGCGGCGTTTCTCTCGATCCGCTTCGTCTGTTCGCGACGCCTCGGCCGTCCCTGGCTCCTGGTGTCCCTTGCGCTCCTCCTGATGGGGGGCCTCCGCCTTTTCACCCTGTTCGCCG
>CAYILU010000283.1:0-2076 GCA_964364235.1 uncultured bacterium
TGGGATTGCCCGTGTTCCAGCCGGAGAAGGCGAGGAATCCCGATTCCGTCGCGCGGATCGCGGCCGAGAAGCCCGACCTGATCGTCGTCGTGGCGTACGGCCACATCCTGCCGAAGTCGATCCTGGACATCCCCGCGCACGGCTGCGTCAACGTGCACGCCTCCCTTCTGCCGAAATACCGCGGGGCCGCCCCGATCAACTGGGCGGTCGTCCGGGGGGAGGCGGTGACGGGCGTGACCATCATGAAGATGGACGTCGGGATGGACACCGGCCCCATGCTCCTTGCGCGGGAGCTCCCGATCGGAGACGACGACACGGCCGAGACGCTCTTCCCCAAACTCTCCCTGCTGGGTGTGGAGGCGCTCCTGGAAGCGCTTCGCCGGCTCCACGATGGGACGCTTCCGGAGATTCCACAAGAGGATCCCCTGGCCACCTACGCCCCGATGATCCGGAAGGAGCACGGGCGGATCGACTGGTCCAGGCCCGCGCGGGAGGTGAGGAACCTGATCCGCGGGATGACCCCGTGGCCCTCGGCCTGCACCTCTCATGACGGGAAAACGCTCAAGATCCTTTCCGCCTCGGTCCGGGAAGGGCGGGGGGAGCCGGGGGAGATCCTCGACGTCGGCCGCGAGGGCGTCCTGGTCGCCTGCGGCGACGGCGCGCTCGCGCTCGGCCTGGTGCAGCCCGAGGGGGGGAAGGCGATGGCTTCCCGGGACTATGCCCAGGGCCGCCGGGTGAGGAAGGGAGACCGGCTATCCCGGTAAGGGAGGATGCGCTTGCGATCCTGTCCCGGGTCGACCGGGGCGGGGCGTATGCCGACATCCTTCTCTCCCGGGTGCTCCAGGGGAGAAAATTCCCCGACCCCCGCGACCGCGCGCTCCTCACCGAGCTGGTGATGGGGACCCTCCGGCGGCGAGGCACCATCGACTATTCCCTTGCCCCGCACCTTTTCCGGCCGATGGAGAAGACCGACGCCGTGGTGCGCAACGCCCTGCGCCTCGGCGCCTACCAGTTGCTGTACACGCGCGTCCCGGAGCGGGTCGCCCTCTTCGAGACGGTAGAGGCGGTAAAGAGCGCCCGGGGGGAGAAGCCCGCAGGCCTGGTCAACGCGGTGCTGCGGGGGCTGCTACGCGCGGGAGCGGCGCCGCTATTGCCCGCAGGGGAGGGGCTCCCGCGGAAATCGGTGGAGCTCTCGGCGCCACTCCCGCTCCTCGAGGCGTTGATCCGGTCGATGGGCGAGGAGGAGGCGGTGGCGTTCCTGTCGGCGGCCCTCGAGAAGCCCCCCTTCGCCGTGCGTGCCAACCCGTTCCGCGTCTCGCGGGAGGCGCTCCTTGCCCGGCTCTCCGAAGCGGGGATGGACCCTTCCCCCTGCCGGTACGCGAGCGACGGAATCCTCCTCGGCAAGCCCGGAAGGGTTCACGACGATCCGGGTCTCCGGTCGGGGGAATACCTCGTCATGGACGAGGGGGCCCAGCTGATCGCCCCGCTCCTCTCCCCGCGCGAAGGGGAAGCCGTTCTGGACGCCTGCGCCGCCCCCGGGGGAAAGACGACCCACCTCGCCGCGCTCTCCGGGGGTAAGGCGCGCGTGACGGCCGTGGACGTTTCCGGGGCACGAGCGAGGACGCTTCGGGATGCCGTTGCCCGCCTCGGCGTCAAGGGGGTCACGATCGTCGTTCACGACTTCGCCGCGGGGCCGCTGCCCGAGTCCATAGGGAGGTACGACAAGGTCCTGGTGGACGCGCCGTGCACCGGGATGGGCGTCATCGGCCGCAACCCGGACGCGAAATGGAGGTTCGACCCCGGCGACACGGGTCGGATGGCGTCGCTGCAGCTGGCGATACTGCGCAACGCCTGGAGCTGCCTGCGGCCCGGAGGGCTGCTGGTCTACTGCACCTGCTCCCCCCTCCGGGAGGAGGACGAGGAAGTGGCGGAATCCTTCCGGCGCGAGAGCGGCGCCGCCCGCCCGGGGAAGGAGGCTGCGCCGGGGTGGACGGGACCCCCGGACGCGTGGACACCGGAAGGGTGCGTGCGGCTCACCCCTCACCGGCACGGCACCGACGGCTTCTTCGCCGCGCT
>CAYILU010000284.1:0-2075 GCA_964364235.1 uncultured bacterium
CGATGGAGTTCGCCTCGAACCGCCTGTCGACCGGACGGCTAATAACTCCTGCGATACCATCATGTCGCGGGAGTTTTTTTTTGCGGCAGGGAGGAAAAAAGATGAAGCGTATATTCCTAGGAGGATGGATTGGATTCATAAGATCATCCGTTTGTATTGGGAACCGGAGACCCCGAGCGGGATCTGGAACTCCCGCGTTCCCCAGGAGGATCCGAACAGGACGTCCATTTCCCTGTTGAGAGAAAGGCTTTCTTTATTAATAGGTTTCGGGAAGCGCTGCGGATGCGGCGGGATCGGCGAGCACCACCGATGACCCGGGCGGAGGAATGACCGGATGGGACCTTCGAATCTGAGGACGGATGCCGTGGATTCCCGACAGGCAGTCGTTCGGCGCCTTGAACGGATTTGCCGTGAGTTTCACATGGATTCTCTTCTCCCCCAACTAAGGGCCGGGGAGGAGGTATTGCGGGAACACGGCGTGGTGGATGTCGCCGTCCTGGGCCAGTTCAAGGCCGGCAAGAGCTCCTTCCTGAACGGCCTCATCGGGAGGGACGTGTTGCCCGTCAATGTCCTCCCCGCCACCGCCGTGATCACGCGGATCGGGTATGGCCCGGCGGAGCGCGCTCTCGCGCGGCACATGGAGGGACGCGTCGAGGAGATCCCTCTGGAAGATCTGCCCGAATTCGTGACGGAGCAGCGGAACCCGGGAAACGCGAAGGAAGTGTCGATCGTGAACGTGGAACTGCCGGCCCTGGAGGATTTCCGGGGGATGCGTTTCGTGGACACGCCGGGACTGGGGAGCATTTTCGCCCACAACACGAAGGTCTCCATGGAATGGCTCCCCCGCGTCGGGGGGGCGCTCGTCGCCGTAAGCGTCAACCACCCCCTGTCCGAACAGGACCTGAATCTGCTCCTGGAGGTGTTCCGGCACACCCCCGAGACGGCGATCCTGCTCACGAAGGCCGATCTCGTGTCCGGGGACCAGCTCGAGACGGTCGTGGAGTTCACGAAGCAGCAGGTGATCCGGCATACGGGGAAGGACGTGGCGATCCTGCCGTTCTCCAACCGCCCCGGCTTCGATGCCTTGCGGGGCGCCGTCCGGGATCACCTTTTCCGCCGAATCGTCCATCGGCGCGAGGAGACGTTCGAGGAGATCGTCAACCACAAGATCCGATTTCTCATCGGCGGATGCCGGCAGTACCTGGCGCTGGCGCACCGTGTCGCCGAAACCGCAGGGAAGGCGCGGGAGGAGCTTCAGGAGGTCCTGGCGCGCGAAGACCGGGATCTCGGCGCCGTGAAGAGCGAAATCAGGCTGCAGACCCGTGACCTCGAATCACGCGTACGGACGGCCGCCGGGGAACGGTTCCATTCCTATCACCGGAAGATCCTGGACCGGATGGGTCGCAGGCTCGGGGAGGCCGGGAAGGAGTGGACGGGGAACCTGGCGAAGGTCACCGGGGCGTTCCGGGAATGGCTGCTCGAAGCCCTCGCGGAAGAACTCGCCGAGGTCTCGTTCTACGGAGAAACGCACCTGGCGGGATTTCTCGTAACGGCCCAATCGAGCTTCCAGCGGGCGGTCCGGGCTTTCCAGGACCGGCTTGCGAAGGAGATCGAACGCGCCCTCGGGATCTCGTTCACCGGGGCGCAGTTCCACGCGGAGATTGAGGAGCCGACGCGTCCCGACGTCCGGGTAGGGAAGACCTTCGACTCCCAGATCGATCTGCTCTGGTTCCTCATCCCGATGAGCGTCTTCCGCTCCCTCGCGTTCCGCCACTTCCGGAAGCAGATCGTCTGGGAGGTGGAAAAGAACCTTTCCCGCCTGGCCTCCCAATGGGCCGATGCCGTGAACCGGTCGATCGGCGGCCTGGCGCGCCAGTCCCTGGAGTTCATGCAGGACGAGGCCGCCACGATCCGTGGACTTGTCGAGAACGCCGAAGACCGGCGGGACGACATCCGGAAGGCCCTCGACGAGCTGGACGATCTGGAAACCGCTCTCTCCTGAATCGGCGTTCCGTCAGCGGTCGCTCGGCGGTGGCCTCGGGGCGGAGGGGGTGGGATTCGCCCGATGAGGCTCG
>CAYILU010000285.1:0-2074 GCA_964364235.1 uncultured bacterium
GTCAACTCCCGGATCAGCGCGACCGATTTCCTCCCCGGGTCCGCGAAGGGGATCCCCCCGTCGAGGAGAACCACGGGGGCGATCGTACCCCCCTCGAAATCCCCCGTCGTAAGGAAGAGCCGGGCACGAAGCACGAAACCCGTACCGCTCGCCCCCTTCAGGTTGAACCTGCCGTACGTCAGGAAGTTGCCGAGACTGTAGACGATCAGCTTGCCCTCGTAGACCTCCATCGCCCTCGGCACGTGCGGCCCGTGGCCGAGCACGAGGTCCGCGCCCGCGTCGACCGCGGCCCTCGCGAACTCCACCACGTTCCCCCGGTTTTCTCCGGCGAAGGTCTCGTTTCCTTCCGGGATGCGCAGTGCGTCCTTCCCTTCGGCCCCCCCGTGGAAGGAGATGATGACGAGGTCGTGTTCGTATTTCAGCTCGCTCACCAGGATCATCGCCGCCTCGATGTCGTGCAGGGAATGGGAATACGGCGACGGCGAGGAGTAGGAGAAGCCCGCGACGGCCACGCTTTTTCCCTGGACGTCAAACGTCGCCACGCAATCGCCTCCGACGGCTTGAATCCCGGCGCCTTCGAGCGTTTCGATCGTGCTCCCGATCCCCTCCCTCCCGAAGTCCCACGAATGGTTGTTCGCGATGTTCATCGCGTTGAATCCCGCGGACGCCAGGTGGCCGACGTACCGGGTGGGCGTGCGGAACTCAAAGCAGAGGGATTTCGCTCCCTTCGGCCGCTTCTTCTTCCCGCACTTGACCCCTTCGCCGCCGTCCGCCAGCGGCCCTTCCAGGTTCCCGAAGACGATGTCGCCCCCGCGCAGGCTCTCCTGGACGTTGTCGAAGATGCCCGCGCCGTCGCGCGGCGGCAGGAGCTCCTCCGGCCAGGCCGTCCCCATCATGATGTCGCCCACCGCCACGACGGTCAGGGAATCGGCCGCGAGGGCGGCTTCGCGCGTCGGCAGCGTCGACAGGAGGAAGGACAGCAAGAGGAACGCAAAAGGGCCGAAAGGCCTGTTCATTCGAGGATCACCGCGCGCGTCGGTCACCCGGTTCCCGGGGAGAGCGAACCCGATTATAGCATCGGACGAAATACGACGAGGGGGAGAGTCCCGGAATTGTCTTTCGGCATCTAACAGGCAACGGATCAACACGACCATAAGGGAGGACCGGATCATGACAGTCATGAAAAAGATATTGGTCACGGGCGCCACCGGCCAGCAGGGGGGCGCGGTTGCAGGGAACCTGATTTCCAGGGGGCAGAAGATCCGCGTGATGACGCGATCCCCGCAGAAGGCGTGGGAGCTTGCGAGGAAGGGAGCGGAAGTGGTGCGTGGAGACTTCGAGGACAGGGACAGCATCGCGGAAGCCGTCCGGGGGGTGGACGGGGTCTTCCTGATGGGCACACCCTTCGAGAAAGGGATGGAGGCGGAGGTCGAGCAGGGGAAGGCGGTCGTGAGGGCATGCCGGGAGCACGACACCCCGCACCTGGTGTACACCTCGGTGTGCGCCTCTACCCTCGACACGGGAATCCCCCACTTCGAGAGCAAGGCCGAGGTGGAAGCTTCCATCAAGGAAAGCGGACAGCCGTTTACGATTCTTCGCCCGGTCTGGTTCATGGAGAATTTTTCCTCCCCATGGCTCCATCCCTCGATCGAGAAGGGGGTGTTGACCACGCCGATCCGGCCCGACCGGAGTCTGCAGATGGTCGCCCTGGCCGACATCGGGGCGTTTGCCGCGGAGGCGTTCCTCCGCCCGTTGGAGTTCCTCGGGAAGGAGATCGACCTCGCGGGGGACGAACTCACGATGGAGGAGATCGCCCTCCAGATCTCCTGCGCCATGAACCGGGAGATCCGGTACGAGCAGATCCCGGAGGATCGCGCGGAAGCCGTGGTGGGCAACGACTTCGCCCTGATGTACGCCTGGTTCAACGCCCACGGCTACCAGGTCGACATCGAGGAGCTGCGGAACCGGTGGGGGATCCGGCTGACGTCCTTCTCCCGCTGGCTGGGCCGGTCGTCGCTGTACCGGAAGGCGGCGTAACCCGTCGATGCCCGTGGGTTGCCCGTGGAGACGTCCC
>CAYILU010000286.1:0-2061 GCA_964364235.1 uncultured bacterium
GAGAACGTCATGGTGCCGATGTCCCCGGCGCGATCGAGCCCCCGGGAAAAGGCGGCGCGGGCCGACGCGCTCCTCGCTTCCGTGGGTCTTTCCGGCAAGGAGGAGCGGCTCCCCTCCCAACTCTCGGGCGGGGAGTGCCAGCGGGTGGCGATCGCCCGCTCCCTGGTCCACGACCCTCCCATCCTGCTGGCGGACGAGCCCACCGGGAACCTCGATTCGGCGACGGGCGAGCAGATCCTGGACCTGTTCACGGAGCTCAACCGGCAGGGCAAGACGGTTCTCATGGTCACGCACAACCGGCAGAACCAGAAGAGAGCGACCCGGGCCGTGCGCCTCAAGGACGGGGAGCTCGTCGAGGACGACCGGTTCCTGGCTCCCTACCAGGCGCTGTAGAGTGTACGGCGGCATTTTCGAGACGGGCAGACGTTGCGGAAGGAGAGGGAAATGGAACAAGAACAAGGAATGACGATACCCGGAGAGGGGTATCTTCCCGGCGAGGATGCGGCCCGGGGGACCGATGGAACGGCGTTCAAGGACCACCGCACCGGTCCCACCTGGCGCGGCTTCGTGCTCGCGATCCTCGTGGCGATCATCCTGTCGGTGACGACGACGTTGCTTTTGGGCGGATCCTGGTCATCGTACACGCTGAATCCGGCCGCGGCGGTCTCGTCGGGCGGCTGCGGGGCGGGGGGGAACTGCTGCCCGCCCCCGGATTCCGGGAAATAAGCAGTCCAGCGAGTTCAGAAAAGGAAGAGGAGGAGGGAATGTCGATCGGGAAAAGGAGCGGTCAAGCGGTAATGCTCGTCCTGATGGGGGCGATGGTTGTGGGCGGGATCGTGGTATGGCTGGCGACGGGAAATTTTCACATGATGGGGATGCACGGGGGGAAGCACGAGAAAACCGAGACGGTTTCCACCAACCACCACGGTTTGAAGCAAGATCCGGCCGATGGACAGGCCGAAGGCGACGAGGGGGACGGGGCTTCGCCGGGGACGGAAGGGCGCGCTGGGATGGATGCGCCATGATATAGATTGCAGTATATTAAAACCGATAAAGATTTTATTGGTTTCGGCGGTTTTTTTTATTTTCAGGAGAAGACGGTGGCGGCTTGCCGGGTCGGGAAAGGACGACGGTAGAATGGATATCGGAAAGAACCTGAGAAGAATCGACGCCTACCATATCTGCAGGCGGATTTTCCCGCTGTTCCTGAGCCTCCTCGTTCCATGGGGGCACGCCGGCGCGGAGGAAGCGCCTCGTCCCGTTTCCTTCTATATCGAGGCGGCCCTGTCGAAGAATCCTTCCCTCGCCGCGATGCAGGAGCGGATCCTGATGAAGGAGAACGCCGCGATCCGCGCCGGCGCCCTGGACGACCCGAAGGGGTGGGTCGGGATCACCAACGTGCCGGTGAAGGGCTGGTCCTTCCGGGAGGAGGACATGACGGGGAAGGAGATCGGCCTGTCGCAGATGTTTCCCTACCCCGGCAAATTGAAGCTCCGGACGGAGGTGGCGACGCGGGAGAAGGAGCAGACGGAATTCGACCTGCAGGAGATGCGGAACATGCTGCGGGCCGAGATCGAGATGGCCTATGCTGATCTCTCTTCCGTTCGCAGGCAGGCGGAGGTGGTCCGCCGGACCCGGGAGATCCTTCGGCAGATCGTGGCGGTTTCCCAGGAGATGTACGCCGTGGGACGGGTGACCCAGGCGGACGTCCACCGGGGGCAGGTGGAGTTCGAGAAGATGCGGGAGATGCTCCTTGTCCTGGAGAACAGGGAGAAGGTCCTTTCCATTCGCCTCAACACGCTTGCCGCCCTGCCTCCCGATACGCCGGTCCCCGAAATCGAGCATCTCCGCGAGTTCACTTTGCCGTACGGCACGGGAGATCTGATGGCGATGTACAGGGAGGAGCGGCCGTCGAGGAAATCGCTCCAGGCGCGCGTTCTCCGGGGGGAGGCCTCCATCGGAGTGGCGAAGAAGGAGTATTACCCGGACTTCGAGGTGTCCGCCTCCTACATGCAGCGGGACGCGACGCCGGACGGGACAAGGCGCCCCGACATGTTCTCC
>CAYILU010000287.1:0-2060 GCA_964364235.1 uncultured bacterium
GACCTTGACCGTCTTGCGCAGACCCTTCTCGCCCTGGAGCTTGAGGTTCGCGGTGGCGTAGCCGTGGGTCTGGAAGAAGGCGAGCGCCTTCTCGAAGTGCATCGCGGACAGGATCACCGGCTTGGTGCTGTGTCCCGACTGGAACTCGACGTCCGACAGGGCGGAGAGGTCGGTCGGGTCCACCATCCCGACGACCAGCCGCTTTCCCTCGAACCCGATGGGCAGGAGACGCCGCAGGCGGACGGTCTCCAGCTGGACCAGCCGTTGTATGGAGGAGGGGACCTCCACCTTGTCCAGGTTGATGTGCTGCATCCCGATCTGCTCGGAAAGGGTTTTCAGGAGCGCTTCCTCGTTGAGGAACCCCAGGCGGATGAGGTTCTCCCCCAGCGTGCCCCCCAGCTGGCGCTGGGTCTTGAGCGCCTGCTGAAGCTGTTCTTCCTGGATCAGGCCCGCTGTGACGAGTATCTCCCCGATCTTGAGTTTTTTATCAGGCATGCTCCCCCCAAGTGGAAATAGTGGACGGTTCTCTCCAAATCTTACGCAGAGAGGGAAAGGTGGGCAATATCAAATTCTTCCCCGGCTCCGCGAGCAGACCCGCGCCAGTGCACACAAGTCGCACGCGCCCCTTCGTTTCCCGGTGCATTCTTTCAGGATGCCGATCCGCGTCAGGGCGAAATCGAACCGCGCCGGGTCCTCCGGGCACACCTCGCGGAAGGCGGCGGTGATTTCCTCGGCCGTCTTCCAGTCCGCGGTGCGGCGGCGCGTGAGCCCCAGGCAGCGTCCCATCCGGGCCATATGAGTGTCGATGGGGACGATCAGGTCCCGGGGGGATAATGCCGCCCAGATCCCGAAGTCGACTCCGTCGCCCCCCCGGACCATCCACCGCAGGAACAGGTTGTGGCGCTTGCAGGCCGAGCCCTTGAGCGGATCGGGGAAGAGAAAGGCCCGTTGCCGGGGGAGGGATGGTCCCCAGGCCCCCCGGAATTCCCCGAGAAAACTCGCAAGCCGCTCGCGCGTCCCCGTCCCCGCATGATCCGCCCCTCGCCGGTACAGGGACTCCAGGCTCCCGTGCCCGAGGTACATCGCCCGCAGGCAGCCGAGAAAGCGGCGTACCCCGGCGGGGGAGACGAACCGGTGGCCCAGTCCGGAGATGCGCCCGGGGGGGACGGGGCGCGGACCGGCGAGGGCGGCGTGCGGTGAAGGACCCAGCGCCGCGAACAGCCGCTCGAGAAAAGCCCGGATCTGGGGAACGTTCCCGAAGGCGAACGACGCGGCGATGAAGGCGGCCGACTCGATGTCTTCCCTGGAGCGGTAGCGGTGGGCGAACCCGACGGGGTCGGAGGAAAGCGGGGCCCCGCCGTGGGCGGCGAGCACCGCGTTGAGCGCTTTTGCCAGAGAGGCCGGGGCCGTTACGGGATCACCTTGTTCAACGGGTACTCGACGATCCCCGACGCACCCGTCTTTTTCAGCACGGGGATGAGCTCCCGGACGGTCCTCTCGTCGACGATCACCTCGAGGCTGAACCACCCCGCCTCGCTCAGGGAGGATATCGTGGGGTTCTGAAGGGCCGGCAGCACCTTGATCACCCGGTCGAGGTCGGCGCGGGGGACGTTCATCTTCAGCCCCACCTTCTCCATCGCCCGGAGGGCGCCGGTGAGGAGCATGGCGATGTTCTCGATCTTCGCCCTTTTCCACGGTTCCTTCCACGAATCCCGGTTCGCGATCAGCACGGTGGTCGACTCCAAGATCGTGTCGACGATACGGAGATTGTTCGCGCGCAGGGAGCTGCCCGTCTCGGTCAGCTCCACGATCGCGTCCGCGAGCCGGGGCGCCTTTGCCTCGGTCGCCCCCCATGAGAACTCGACCCGGGCGTCGACCTTCCTCTCCTTCAGGAACCTCCGGGTGTACCGCACCAGCTCGGTCGCCACCCGCTTCCCCTGCAGGTCTTCGATGCGCCGGATCGGGGAGTCGTTCGGGACGGCCACGACCCACCGCACGGGCCGAAGCCCCCACTTGGAGTACTGGAAGGCGCACACCTCCTTGACCTTCGCGTTCTGCTC
>CAYILU010000288.1:0-2060 GCA_964364235.1 uncultured bacterium
TTGTTCGGCCTGCACCTGGTTTTTTTCTGGCTCTCCCTCTTTGCGTACTGCGTGGAGGCGGGGCTGCAGATCGGGGACGTTCCTTCGAAGCCGGTTTTCCGGTCCGCGCTTTTCGCGGGGCTCGTCCTGCACGCGCTCTTCCTGGCCCTGCGCTGGGCGCTCTCCGGCCACGCGCCGATGGCGGGGCTGTTCGAGTCGCTCACCGTGTTCTCCTTCTGCTCGGCGCTCGCGGCGTTCCTTCTCTGCCGCTCCGGGGAGACGAGGCTCGCCTGGAAGCCCCTTTCCCTCCTGGTGGCGTTCCCGCAGGCGGGGGCGGCCCTGATCGACAAGCGGATCACCCCCCTCTACCCGGCCCTCGACACGCCGTGGTTCGCGACCCACGTCGGGTTCTCCTTCCTCGGCTACGGGATCTTCGCCGCGGGCCTCGCGCTCGCCTGGGTCTACCTGAGGAAGGGAGGGGAGGAGGTCTACCGGGCCGGCGCGCGGTCGGCGCTCTACGGGTTTTCGGCCTTCTCGGCGGGGATGGTGTGCGGGGGGATCTGGGCGTTCTACGCCTGGGGCTCGTACTGGATCTGGACGCCGAAGGAGATCTGGTCGGTCGTCCTGTGGCTCTACTTCGCCACCCTCACCCACCTCAAGTTCATCCAGCCGGGGCCGGGGTGGCCCGGCTGGAGCAGGCGGATGGAGATGGGCGCCACGGGGGCAGGCTACTTCGTGATGTTAGCGACCTTCCTGGGGGTGAGCCTTCTCTTGCGGAGCTCGCATTCGTTCTGAGGGAGAAGAGGGATCGATGAAGGCGATCTGGCGGGTTCTCACATCCCTCAAGACGTGCGCGTGGGCAGGGCTTGTTTTCTGCGCGGCCGGGGCGGCCGGCTCCGTCGTGATGGGGCGATACCCGGAGCTGTTCTCCGACATGGACGCACAGGTCCTCGCCGGCTGGTTTGCCCGGAAGGGGTGGGTCTCCCCGGGGGCGACGCTCTGGCTGTACGGCCTGCTCCTGGCCACCGGCCTCCTGGTCGTCAACGCTGCCTGCTGCACGATCGAGCGGCTCGTGCAGATTTTCCGGGGGAAGGTGACGCTGCACCGCCTGATGCCCCACGTGATGCACCTGGCGTTCCTCGGCGTGGTTCTGTCCCACCTCGTGAGCAGCGTGTACGGGGACCGCATCCCCGGGGTGGCCGTCCCCCAGGGAGGGTTCGCGCCGGTGGGGGATACGGGGTGGGTCCTCTCGCTCGACCGGCTGGACGCCGTGATGGCGCCGGAAGGGTACCCGAAGGATTTCTCCGCGGCGGTGACCCTCTACCGCGGCATGTCGCCGGTGGCCCGGGGAGTCGTGCGCTCGAACGAGCCGCTCTTCCACGAGGGGTATGGCATCTACATCAAGAACTTCGGCGCGACCCCGTGGGGGGCGCCGTACGCCGTCTTCGACGCCAACCGGGACCCGGGGGCGACGCCCGTCCTCGTCTCCTCGGTCCTGTTCACGCTGGCCAACCTGGTCTACCTGTTTCCCGCGAGGAGGGACGATGGGTAAAACGACGAAGCCTCTCCCCTTGCGGAAGGGGGACGTGATCGCGATCTTCGCCCCCGGAGGGCCGGTCGACCCGAAGAAACTCTCCCGGGGGATCGCCCGCCTGGCATCCGCGGGCTTTGTCCCGGAGGTCGCGGACGGGCTTCTCGAAAGGGACGGGTACCTCGCCGGGGCCGACGCCCACCGCGCCGCCCAGGCCTCGTGGGCGTTCTCGCTGCCCGAGGCGCGCGCCGTGATGGCGGCCCGGGGCGGGTACGGGACGACCCGGATCCTCCCGCTCATCGACTGGAAAAAGGCGGCGAGGCGCCCGAGGCTGGTTGTCGGCTACAGCGATGTCACCGCGATCCTGGCCTGGCTCTCCACGCGGCTCCGGATCCCCGCGATCCACGGGCCGATGGCGGCGGCCGACCTGGCGGCCCGGTCGTTCGGGGAAGCGCTTTCCGCCTTCGCCCGGCTGGCGGGGGGCGAAGTGTCCCCGGAGGAGCCGTGGGGGCCGCCCTCCGAGCGGCTGCGCGGCGGCGCGGCGGAAGGG
>CAYILU010000289.1:0-806 GCA_964364235.1 uncultured bacterium
GGGTCGCGCTCCAGGCGCTCTCGGCTGTTCTGGGAGGCACCCAGTCGCTGCACACCAACTCGATGGACGAGACGCTCGCGCTCCCGACAGAGCAGGCGGCGACCGTGGCGCTGCGCACGCAGCAAATCATCGCGGAGGAGTCCGGGGTCGCCAACTCCATCGACCCCCTGGGCGGTTCGTTCCTCGTCGAGAGGCTGACGGACGAGATGGAGGAGAAGGCGGCGGCCTACATCGCAAGGATCGACGAGATGGGCGGGATGGTCGCCGCGATCAAGCATGGATACCCCCAGCGGGAAATCGCCGACGCGGCGTTCCATTTCCAGCGGCTCGTGGACGCCGGGGAAAAGAGGATCGTCGGGGTCAACGCCTACAAGATGACGGAGGATCTCCGGATCCCGATTCTGAAAATCGACGAGGATGTCGAGAAAAAGCAGGTCGCGAGAACCCGGGAGGTCCGCCGGAAACGAAGCGCGAAACGGGTGAAGTCGTGCCTGAAGGCACTGAGGGAGGCCTCCCTCTCGAGCACGAACCTCATGCCGCTCCTCCTCGACGCCACCAGGGAGTACGCGACTCTCGGGGAGATCTGCGACGTGCTGCGTGAGACAATGGGGACCTACACCGACCCGGCGATGTTTTAGACCGGCGACAGGGGGACACGACATGGCAAGCGCATTGGCAAAAAGCATGGAAACCCCGAAAGGAAGGAAGCCGGCCCGGAAGGTCCGCATCCTGGTCGGGAAGCCGGGACTGGACGGACACGATCGCGGCGCAAACCGCGTCGGGCCTGGCCGTCGTATCGGGGATGC
>CAYILU010000289.1:816-2051 GCA_964364235.1 uncultured bacterium
GGACGGGCACGACCGCGGTGCGAAGATCATCGCGCGCGCCCTGCGCGACGCCGGCTTCGAGGTCATCTACACCGGTCTCCACCAGACCCCGGAGATGATCGTGAGCGCGGCGGCCCAGGAAGACGTGGACGGGATCGGACTATCGATCCTTTCCGGCGCCCACAACTACCTTTTCCCCAGGATCGTCTTGATGCTCAGGGAGAAAAAGATGGAAAACGTGGTGGTCTTCGGCGGCGGGATCATCCCCGACGAGGACATCCCGAGGCTGAAGAAAAAAGGGGTGGACCGCGTTTTCACCCCGGGGACGCCGCTTCAGGAGATCGTCGAATACGTAAGGGAACGGGTAAAACCAAGGAAGTGACGGGAAGCGAAGGGAACGATGTACGGCAAACCATATCAGGAGGGGAGAACGTGAGACCTGTCTACATGGTATCGGGGGGTGTGAGCAAGTTCGAGAAGGCCCGTCCCGACGCGACGTTCCAGAAGATGGTGAAAGAGGCGTTCGACTACACGATGGGGGATGTCCCGAAACTTAAGCCCTCGATGATCGACGGCTCGGTGGCGTCCTACTTCTCGGACCACTTCACCCGGCAGTTGATGGCGGGGATCATGGCCACGGACTACCTGGGCCTGTGCCCAAAACCGAACAAGCGGGTCGAGGGTGGCGGCGCCACGGGCGGGCTATGCTTCCAGGCGGGATGGGAGGCGGTCGCCTCGGGAAGGATGGATGTCTGCCTCGCGTTCGGCTTCGAGACGATGTCGCATGTCCAGACCTGGAAGGGGAACGAGTTCATCGCGCTGGCCTCCGACGTCAACTTCGACTATCCCGTCGGGGGCTTCTACTCGGGCTACTACGCGATGATGGTCAACCGGCACATGCACGAGTTCGGTACGACCGTCGAGCAGATGGCGATGGTGTCGGTAAAAAACCATATGAACGCCTACGCCAACCCGTACGCGCAGAAGCGGAAGAAGCTCACGATCCAGGACGTCCGCAACTCCGCGATGGTGGCCTACCCCCTGACGCTCCTGGACATCTGCGTGATGTCGGACGGGGCCGCCGCCTGCGTCCTGGCCAGCGAGGAGATGGCGTTCAAGCTGACGGACAAGCCCGTCAAGATCACGGGCGTGGGGACCGGGACGGACATGATGCGTATGGCCGACCGACCGCACGGGGAAGTGATCCTCGCCCCCAACGAGAAGAAGAGCGACTACAGGAACCTGAAGTACCCGGG
>CAYILU010000290.1:0-2043 GCA_964364235.1 uncultured bacterium
TCCGTCCCGTGCCGGAACTCCTCCTTGAAGACGGTCCTCCCGTCGCCCGGCACGGGGGCGGGGCCGATGTTGAACCAGCGCTGGAGATACCTCTTCTTCCCGAACGGGTGCTCGAACGTCACCTGGTGGAGGCGACCCCAGGTCCACGTCGACTGGACGCTCCCCAGCCGATCCTTCAGGTGGGAGACCGCCGCGACAAGGGAGCGCGCCACAAGGTCCTCGAGAGAGTCTTTCCGTCCCGTGGAGGCATTTTCGAAAAAGAGCGAATCTCCCCTGTCGATCACCCGGTCCATGGCGTTCCACGCCAGGCGCGAGGTGCGTGTGAACTCGTCGTAGAGGTCATCACCCAGGTCGTCCCGGAAAACGTTTTCGATCAGCTTCTCGCAGAAAACCTCGTACAGGAGCGCTCCGCGGCTGTCCACGCCGGCGCTCATGTCCCAGCCGGAGAGGATCTTCGCCGCCTGTGGGAACGCCGGAGACTCCGTCTCGCGTTTTTTCGCCACCTGGATCGCCAGCGAAACCACCTTCGCGGCGTCCGGCAACAGGACGTCGTTCTGCATCCGCTCGAACGCCTCCACCGTGAACTTCTCCTTCGCGCGGAGGATCTGGAGGATCCGTCTCCCGCGGTCGGGTGGCTCGTAGATCCGGGAGAGATAATGCCGGAAGGACCGGCCGGCCGGGGGAAAATTGGCGGCGGCGACGATCTGGTCCGGCGGGTTCCACACGCGTGGGTTCTCCGGGAACGGGACGAACCCCTTCCAGTCCCACTCCCCCGTGTCGCCGGGAACGGGGAGGAGGGCGCTCCCCCCCTTGCGTATCGGGATCCTCCCCGCCATCACCACCCCGATATTGCCCGCGTCGTCCGCGTACACGACGTTCTGCGCGGGTGCCGCGAAAGCGGAAAGCGCCGCGACGAACTCCTCCCGGTTCCGCGCGCGGTCCAGGGCGTACAGGGCCCCCAGGGGGTCTCCCCCGTCGTACCCTGCCCAGTGGAAGGAAAGGGCGGACGCGATCCCGGGCAGCACCGGAGAGAGGATCGGTCCGTGCGGCGTCGTAAGGACCGTGACGATCTCATCCTTCCCCCCCTTGACGCGGATCGTTTCCACCCGCCGGGTCAGCGGGACCCACTTTTTCCGCGACATCACCCGATCCCCGTCCAGCTTCTCGACGAAGAAATCCGCGTCGTCCAGCATCGCGTTGGTGAACCCCCAGGCGATCTTCGGGGTGTGGCCGATCACCACGCCGGGGGCTCCGGGGAACGAAACCCCGTACACATCCACGCCGGGGGCAACCAGGTGGACCTCGTACCAGAGGGACGGGCAGGAAAGCATCAGGTGGGGGTCGCTCGCCAGGATCGGGCGGCCGGTCGCGCTCTTCTTCCCCGAAACGGCCCAGGCGTTCGATCCCCCCGACCGGGTGAGCTCTCCGACGGTTTCCCGGAGGGAGGCAACCCCTTCGAAGAGGAGCGACGGGGATACCGGCCGACGCTCCGCGGCGGACCCGGAGCCGGGGACGATCATCGGCGAGGCGGCCGACACCTGGGGCAGGAGCTCCGCAAGCTTCGCGGGCGGAAGCCGGAGCGCGATTTTATAGAGGGTGGTTTCCTCGGTCCACTGGGCCAGGCCGAACGCCTTCAGGAGGCCGACCGCGACCACGTCCTCGGGCGTGAACCGGCGGGGGGCGACGCCCAGGAGGCGCATCTCCACGGGCCACGCGCGCAGCGAGTCCATGGCGGCGTTGACCCCCTGGCAGTACGCCCGGGCGATATCCCGGCTCTTCCCCGGCCAGGAGGCGAGCAGCGCGGGCGCCCCCCCGGCGCAAACCCCGGGGCGGCAGCGCCCGTCCCCCGGGCGGGGCGCGCCCACGTAGGCATCGCCCCACACCTTGCGCAGCAGCTCCCCGCGCGAGAGCACGCGCCCCGGGTGCCGGAGTAGGAACGCGAGCAGGTCGAACTCGCGGGGGGTGAGCGCGAGCGGCCGGCCCCGGTAGCTCGCCTCGCGAGCGGCCGGCTCCACACGCAGCGGGCCGACCTCGAGCGCGGCC
>CAYILU010000291.1:0-2013 GCA_964364235.1 uncultured bacterium
ATAGAGGACATATTATGAAATAATTAACCTTATTGGAAGGATAAAATATCGCGAGAACTCTATATCCTGGGCGCCGCAAGGAATTATGGTGCCTATCTCTTTATTGGGAAAGGTAATTGGCGAGCACTCGGATCATATACCTTCGCTGGATGGGAGTAATGCCGGGATATACCCCGACCCAGAAGGTCCGGTTCATGATCGCGTCGGTGTTGCGCAGGTCCCCCACGACCCGGTAGGCGGTCCGGCTTTTGCGCACCCCGTCGAAGCAGGGGTGGCGAAGCAGGTTCCCCGCGAAAAGCATCCGCGTCTGGATCCGGTTCTTTTCCAGGTGCCCCACGATCTCGTCGCGGTCCACCCTTGCCCCTTCCCGCACCGTGAGGAGAAACCCGAACCAGCTCGGGTCCGAACCCGGTGTCGCCTTGGGCAGGATGAATACGTCCTCGTGCTTCGCCATCGCCTTGTAGAGGGCCTGGAAATTCCTTTTCCTCGCCTCGGTGAACCGGGGAAGTTTGCGGAGCTGCGCGCAGCCGATCGCCGCCTGCATGTCGGTGACTTTCAGGTTGAACCCGAAGTGGGAAAAGACATATTTGTGATCGTATCCGAAGGGCAGCTCGCCGAATTGTTGCCTGTGGCGCTTTCCGCACGTGTTGTCCTTTCCCGGCGGGCACCAACAGTCCCGACCCCAGTCCCGGAACGACTCGATGAGGCGCTTGAGGGTCGGATCGTTCGTGAAGAGGGCCCCGCCCTCCCCCATCGTCATGTGGTGCGGGGGATAGAAGCTCTGCGTCGCGATGTGCCCGAAGGTCCCGGTGAAGCGCCCCTTGTATTTCGACCCGAGGGCGTCGCAGTTGTCTTCGATCAGCCACAGGTCATGCCGGGAGCAGAACCTCTTCACCCGATCGACGTCGAAGGGGTTGCCCATCGTGTGGGCCAGTATCACGGCGCGGGTCTTCTTGCCGCGGGCCTCCTCGAGGGCATCGACGTCCACGTTGTAGGTCGGCAGCGTCACGTCGACGAAGACCGGCACCAGCCCGTTCTGGAGAAGCGGGGCGACGGTGGTCGGGAATCCCGCCGCGACGGTGATCACCTCGTCTCCTTTTTTCAGGCGGGAGGCGCCGAGTTTCGGGGAAGTCAGCGCGGACACCGCCAGGAGGTTCGCCGACGAGCCGGAGTTGGTGAGGATGCAGTGCTTGACACCGAGATATGCGGCCATCCGACTTTCGAACTCGTCCGCGTATCTTCCCGCCGTCAGCCAGAACTCGAGCGCGGAGTCGACGAGGCTGGTCAGTTCGCGGTCGTCGAAGACCCGGCCGCCGTAAGGGATCCGGGATTCGCCCGGGACGAATTTTCCCGGCTTATGCGCGGCCTCGTAATATTTCCTCACGAGGGCGAGAATGTCCCGCCTGATCCCGGCAGCCGATCCCGCCTGTTTTTTCAACCTTGTTTCCCCCGTGACATCCCGGCTACCGCGTCTCGCGGATCACCTCTCCCAACTCTTTCACCGCTGCGGAGAGCTCGTCGTAGCCGAAGTCGACGACCTTCGTCAGGTCGTGGTCCTCTTTCAGCATCACCAGCGCGAGCCCTTCGCCCACCCGTTTCTTGTCCTGCTTCATCGCTTCGAAGATCCGGCCGGCATCGAGGTGCGCGGCCCGGGGCCTGCTGACCAGGTTGGGGAACAGCACGTCGCGCAGGAGGAACTCGTTCGTCTCCCTCGACAGCAGCCCCCGGGTCCTCGCCGCGATGTTCGCGAAGACGATTCCGACAAGGACTGCCTGTCAGTGCGGCACGGCAAAATTTGAGGTGGTCTCCAGCGCGTGGCCGAAGCAGTGACCGAAGTTGAGGAGGTTCCGCCTCCCCGTGTCGAATTCGTCGCCCGCGATATAGTCCTGCTTGATGAGCAGGGAGGTCTTTACGGCAACAAGCAGGGGACCGGCCTCCCGGCGCCGGATGCCCGGCAGAAGGCCGATCAGTTCGCGGGTTTTTCCCTTTCCTCCCATCAAGTACAGTTTCAGC
>CAYILU010000292.1:0-1975 GCA_964364235.1 uncultured bacterium
GAAGCCGACCTCGACCTGGGCGAGCCGACCCGCGTCGACCCGCGGATCCGGGGGCGGTAGAACGTGCTCCAAACGCCCCCATCGATTATAGAGCCCCTGCTCTCGGTTTCCGATCTCAAAGTCGCCTTCCGGACGGAGAAGGGGATGGTCCGCGCGCTGTTCGGCGTCTCCTTCTCCGTTGCGGCGGGCGAGACGCTGGGGCTCGTCGGCGAGTCCGGCTGCGGGAAGACGGTCACGGCCCTCTCCGTCCTCCGGCTCCTCCCGTCGCCTCCCGCGACGATCGAGGGGGGACGGATCCTCTTGAAGGGGAAGGACCTCCTCTCCCTGTCCGAGCCGGAGATGTGCGGGGTGCGCGGGAAGGAGATCTCGATGATCTTCCAGGAGCCGATGACCTCCCTGAACCCCGTGCTGACGATCGGGGAGCAGGTGGCCGAGGTCTTCACCGCGCACGGGACGTGCGGGAAGCGGGAGGCCGCCGCCCGGGCGAGGGAGTGGCTTCGCCGCGTGAGGATGCCCGACCCGGACAGGCGCTCGGGGGAGTACCCCCACCAGATGAGCGGGGGGATGCGCCAGCGGGCGATGATCGCGATGGCGCTCGCTCTCGAGCCCTCCCTGCTGATCGCCGACGAGCCCACAACGGCGCTCGACGTCACCATCCAGGCCCAGATCCTCGCCCTCCTCAAGGAGATGCGGGAGCAGGAGAGGAGGATGGCGATCCTGCTGATCACCCACGACCTGGGGGTGGTGCATGAGTTCGCCGACCGGGTCGCGATCATGTACCTCGGGCGGATCGTCGAGATCGCGAAAACGGCGGACCTCTTCGACGACCCGATCCACCCGTACGCGCAGGGGCTCCTCCGGTCCCTCCCGGGGAAGGCCCCGGGCGAGAACAGGCTGCCGTCGATCCCGGGGATGGTCCCCGACCTCCATTCCATCCCGCCGGGGTGCCCGTTCGCCGACCGGTGCCCGTTCCGGCAAGCCGCGGCGGACCGGTTCCGCGCGGGGGAGACGCCGGCGGACGCGCTTGCCGTCTGCGACGGGGTGGACCCATCGCTGGAAGAGTACTCTCCGGGCCACTTCGCGGCGTGCCACCACCAGAAGGAGATACGCAAGGAGCGCAAGCCATGACCGGCGGCAACGCGACGATCCTTGCCCTGGCGGACATCTCCAAGCACTTCCCGGTGAGGCGGTCGTTCTTCTCCCGGGAGACGCTTCGGGTGCACGCGATCGACGGGGTGTCGCTCGAGGTGCCGGCGGGGAGGACCGTGGGGCTGGTGGGGGAGTCGGGGTGCGGAAAGACCACGCTGGGCCGAGTCGCGCTCCGGCTGATCGAACCCGACAGCGGGAGGATCCTCTTCCAGGGACAGGACATCACGTCGCTTGCCGGCGAGGATCTGCGCCGCACCCGGAGGATGATGCAGATCATCTTCCAGGACCCGTACTCGTCGCTCAACCCGAGGATACGGGTGGGTGACATCGTGGGGGAGGGGTGGCTCGTCCACGGGATCGCGGGAAAGCGGGAGATCCGGGGGCTGGCGGAACGGCTGCTGCTGCGCGTCGGGCTTACGGCCGACGCGGCGGACAAGTACCCCCACGAGTTCTCCGGCGGCCAGCGGCAGCGCATCGGGATCGCGCGGGCGATCGCCCTGTCGCCGAAGCTCATCGTGGCGGACGAGCCGGTCTCCTCGCTCGACGTCTCCGTCCAGGCCCAGATCCTGAACCTGCTGAAAGACATCCAGGAAGAGTACGGGATGGCCTACCTGTTCGTATCGCACGACCTGCGGGTGATCCGGCACATGAGCGAAACGGTTGCGGTGATGTACCTGGGGAAACTGATGGAGGTGTCCCCGGCGGAGGAGCTCTTCGGCCACCCGTTGCACCCCTACACGCGCAGCCTCCTGGCGGCGGTCCCGATGCTCGGCGGGGCCCCGCGGGAGAAGATCGTGCTGCGCGGGGAGATCCCGAGCCCGATTTT
>CAYILU010000293.1:0-1970 GCA_964364235.1 uncultured bacterium
CGCAAGGGGGCGAAAAAGCCGAAGGGGAAGGGGCCGATCGCGTCGGTCTGACGCAGGCCCCTGCGGGCTGGCCTGGTTGGGGGGGCGGGCCGGCCCTACTTGTACTCTTCCCGGGGAGGGGCGAAGGCATCCAGCGCCACGGCCCCTTTCGGCCCAGCCACGGCCTTGTGGGGGACGCCCCCGGGGATGAGGTACAACGCGTTCCCCGAGAGCATGTGCCTTTCTCCGGCGATGGTGAGCTCCATCGCGCCCTCCACCAGCATCCCCATCTGCTCGTGGGGATGGGCATGTTCCGGCACCACGGCGTTCGGCTCGAGCGTCACGAGGGAGAACATCAGGTTTTCCCCGGAGGCGATTTTCGCGTTGACTCCGGGGGCCAGCCTCCGCGGTTTCACGTCCTCAGGGTTCCATATCCTGTGCATTAATGCGTCTCCTTCCGTCTAAACCGGAGCGTCCGGCAGGACGTAGCCCGCGTCGGGGATGACGAGCGGCGGGGGGAGATCTCCCAGGTACCTCCGGGCCTTTTCAAGGGCATCTTCCAGCGAGGCTGCCGGCGCCATCCCCATCCGCTCCACGTCTTCGGGGCGCAGGGAGGACACCAGGATGACGCGGCACGCCTTCGCCTTGACGAAAGCGGCGTGCGCGGTCTGCCCGTAGATCTGGTAGTTCGAGCGGAGTTCCCTCTCCATCTCGTCCGGGTCCTGGAAGCGGAACCACGGAAAGAACTGCGGGCTCCCGAAGCCGTCCGGGCACTCCGCGAGCAGGATCATCGCCCCCCCTGGAAGCAGGGCGGCGAACGCCTGGTCCATCGCCTTGTGCGACTGGATGAAGTTGATGTCCTTCGGGAAGCCGCCCGCCGAGGCGATCACGAGCGGGTATCTTTGCCGGATGCGTATCCGGTAGACCCTGGCGTACCGGGCGCATCCTTCCTCGTGCGCTTTCTGCCAGTGCCCGGAGACCACCTCGAACAGTTTCTTTTCCGGGGGGAGGAGGGTGTTGACCAGGAAGCAGGGGGGGGCCATCGAGACGGCCTCGATGATGTCCTCGTGCACGGGGTTGCCGGAGAGGACTCCCGGGCGGGCGAGGGGGTGTTTTCCGGGGCCGTCGATCCGGAAGATGCGGAAGTGCGTCGCCTCCGCGGTTTTCCGTCCCGCACAGCCGGGGACGAGCGCCTTTCTCCCGCCGCCGAAGCCGGCGAAATAGTGAAACGAGATGGTCCCGGTCAGGACGATCCGGTCGTGCTCCATCAGGGAGCGGCAGATCGTCACCGGCGTCCCGCGCGAGGTGGTTCCCACCCGCACCGCATCCCCGTCCGGGTCGGACTGCTCCACCCTTACACCGGAAGAGATCTCGGGGCCGACGACCGGGCCGAGCTCTTCGGCCGAGAGCGCCCGGTGCGTCCCGCGGGCGACAAAGAGGGTGACCCGGTTCCGCGGGATCCCCGCCGCGTCCGTCTCCCCCAGGAGGGGGGTGAGGAACTTCTCCGTCGCGCTGTAGCGGGTCACGTCCGAGATCGCTACGGCGACGGAATCCCCGGCTGAAAGGATCTGCCGGAGCGGTAACGATCCGATGGGGCGTGAGATGCGCTGCCCGATGAGTTTTTCCTCGGAGGGCGGGAGCAGAGGGAGCCTCGCCGCAAGGACGTCCACCCGGCGGAAGACCCCTTTGGAAAGCGGCAGGGACCCCCGCCCGTATCGGAGGACAACGTCGCCCTTCGTGGTTTCCGCCCCCTTGATGCCGTGGGGTCCCGTCACGACCGGGGTGTACTCATGGGCGCATTCCTCCTTTGGCGGGCCGCCCCTGGAGCGTCAGGGGGAGCTCCAGGTTGTTCTCTTCGAGCAGCGTCGCGTCGGAGAGGATTTCCGCCGCGGGGCCGTCGGCGACGATCGCTCCGTCACGGATCACGAGGCATCGGGCGCAAACGTCGAGGATGAGGTCGAGGTCGTGCGAGGCGACGATCTTCGAGTGTT
>CAYILU010000294.1:0-1961 GCA_964364235.1 uncultured bacterium
CGGAGGTTTTGCCGGCTCCCATGAAGCCCACGAGCACCACGCCGCGGAAGGCCGTGCCGCCGCCCTTCATCGGGCCCCGATGTCCCGCAGGTAATGGGCATAATTATATTGGATTTCCCTCATCGAATCCCCTCCGAATTTTTCGAGGAAAGCGTCCGCGAGGACGACCGCCGTCATCGCCTCCACGACGACCGAGCAGGCCGGAACCGCGCAAACGTCGCTGCGCTCCCTATGGGCCGCGGCCCGCCCCCAGGTCCCGATGACCACCGTGCGCAGGGGCCTGGACTGCGTGGGGATCGGCTTCATCGCCGCGCGTACGATTACGGGCTCCCCGTTGCTCATCCCCCCCTCGAGGCCTCCCGCCCTGTTGGTCTTGCGGTGAAAAGGGAGGGAAACCTTCCCAAGGAGCGGGTTGCCCCGCCTCCTTCCGGGAAAAACCTCGTCGTGGACCCGGTTCCCGGGGAGAGCCGAGAGCCCGATCCCTCCCCCGATCTCGACCGCCTTGACCGCCGGGATGCTCATCACGGCTTGGCCTAGCCGCGCGTCGAGCCTCCGGTCCCAGGAGACAAACGATCCCAGCCCCGGCGGGACTCCCCTCGCGATCGCCTCCACGGTCCCGCCCGCGGAGGTGCCCGCCTTCCTTGCCCGGTCGATCAGGCTCGCCGCGCGCGCAGCCGCGACGGGATCGGACATCCGCAACTCGCTCCCCTCCGACCGCACCGCGCTCCCCCAATCCCCTTCCACGTTCCGGGGCACCCGGACCTTCCCGATCGAGAGGACCTGGCCGGCGACACGGATGCCCACCTGCTCCAGGAAACCACGCGCCAGGGCGGATGCGGCGACCCGCGCGGCGGTCTCCCTCGCGCTTGCGCGCTCCAGGACATTGCGGACATCGCCGTGGCCGAATTTCAGGACTCCCGCGAGGTCGGCGTGGCCCGGACGGGCTGTCGAAAGGGGAACGATCCCCTTTCCGCTCCCCGTCGCCGCCATCTTCTCCCGCCAGTTCACCCAGTCCCTGTTCCGGATGAGCAGGGCGACGGGCCCCCCGAGCGTCTTTCCGAACCGGACACCGGACAGGATCTCCACCTCGTCCCGCTCGATTTTCATCCGCTCTCCGCGGCCGTATCCGACCTGCCGTCGGGCGAGCTCCCGGTTGATGGCCTCCGCACGAACGGAAACACCGGCAGGCACCCCTTCCACCACGGCCACCAGGGCCGGGCCGTGGGTCTCCCCGGCCGTATGAAAGGTAAAGGCTCCCATGGCGAATCCCTCCTTAAAAAAAAGGAGCACCCGGTCCCTGCGACCAGGTGCTCCGGTCCGAATCCGGCTATGCCCCGATCAGGACGTCTTCGCCTGCGGCGGCTCCTGCTTCAGGATCTTCGGAGTAATGAAAATCAGCAGTTCCCTGTTGACCGCCTGGTTGGTGTCCTTGCGGAAGAAGAAGCCGAGGACGGGGATCTTCGAGAGCCAGGGAACCGCCGCCTGGTTCTCCTTCCGGGTGATCTGGAGAATCCCCCCGATCACGGCGGTCTCCCCGTCGCGGACCAGCACCTCGGTGGTGGCCTTCTTCTTGTTGATCGCGGGCTGGCCGGAGGCGCCCACTTCGCCCTGGGAATCGTTCTTCGCCTCCAGCTTCATGATCACGCCGCCGTCCGGTGTAATTTGAGGAGTCACCTTGAGGCTTAAAGTGGCGTCGATGAACTGCGTGTTCGTCCCGGATGCGGAAACCGTGGAGTACGGGATCTGGGTCCCCTGCTCGATCAAGGCCTCCTTGTTGTTGATCGTGATCACCTTGGGAGAGGAGATCACCCGGCCCTTGTTGGACGCCTCCAGGGCGGACAGGGAAAGGTCCAGCCTCAGGTTGTCCCGGAGGATGCCGAAGCTGATCCCGCCGCCCGAGCCCAACCCCACCGAGGCGGGCAGGTTGACCGCATAGCTCGGCGGAGTGGTGGAGGCCGTGA
>CAYILU010000295.1:0-1951 GCA_964364235.1 uncultured bacterium
AGGATACCGATATGTCGGTCTTGACTCGAGGCACGCCCATCGCCTCGAACTGCAGGTACGCCATCGTCCCCGTGGCGTCCTGCGTGAGGGTCTGGTCGATCCGGATCGCGACCTCCTTGCCCGCCTTCCTTTCGCCCGCCACGAAGTGCGCATCGATGATCTTCTGAACGATATTCCTTCCCACGTGATCCTCCTTCCCGGATGGAATTCTTCAGGTTCCGGCTGATGGGATACAGTCGGCAGTATCAAAACGGAAACCCGAGTATGATACGCAAAGCGGTCAGCAAATTCAACTTCTACGAGCGGCCGGCGCTGGCGTAAAAAAAATTCGTCCCCTGTAACCAAATCAAATCATATCCGTATTAATAACATGCTTTCCTGACTTAGAGGGGCGGGACGCCTTGACATCGTTTTTCTACCGTTTTTTCATGCATACAGTATACAATAGCAATCAGTCGACCCAGCTCGCTGACGACCTCTAACCCTGATGTTCGGCGCTTTACATGTCGGTTACAAAGGTTGAATCCCGGATACGCGCAAGAAAGCAGCGGAATCCGGATTTGCGCCGTGAGTGACACAAGCAAAAGGGGGTCCGAGCAATGAAAAAGGGCACACGCGCCTTGCTGGTGGCACTTCTCATCCTCGGCGCCGCGGGCTCGCCCGCCCAGGCCGTCACCCTGAGCGGCAGAGCCTCGACGCAGGCACTATGGTTCTCGGATGAGTTCGGATCCGACCACTTCGACCTCGCCCAGTACGCCCGGGTGAACGCCCGGCAGATCGACACGGGCAACACCGTGTCCGTCACCGGCTACGGACGGGCCTCGGGGGACGTGCAGCAGGGAGGCGGGGTCGAAGGCCGCCTGTACTACCTGTACCTGGACAAGAAGGAGCTGGCGAAGAAAACCGACGTCCGACTGGGGAGACAGTTCTTCTTCGTCAGCGCCGGGTCGGCGATCGTCGACGGAGCCCGGGTGGATTCCCGCCTGGCGGGCCCGCTGGCCATCACCGCGGTCGGGGGTCGCCACGTCAAGTTCGACGTGACGGGGGAGGAGGCCCGGAGAGGGGACCTCGCCGCGGCGGTCCAGGTGAGCCTCACCAGCATCCCCCAGGGTTCCGCGGACCTGTCCTATTTCGTCTCCTACGACGAGAACGACCTGGCCAGGGAGATCGCCGGGCTGGCGGTCAGCAAGGGATTCGGGAAATACGGGGAACTCTACACCCAGCTGCGGTACGACGTCATCTCGAAGGTCTGGAGCGAGATCCAGCTGGGCGCCCGCACGGCCATCATCTCGAAGACCACCCTCACCGCCGAATTCTTCCGGACGATCCCGGTCTTCGAGGCCACGTCCATCTTCTCCGTGTTCGCGGTCGAGCGGTTCCAGGAGGTCCTGCTGCGGGCCCAGTACGACCTGAACCCGAAGATCAGCCTGAACGGGGAGTACAGGAACGAGAGCTACGGCGGAGGGGACACCGCCAACGTCGGCGAGCTTGGCGTGCGATGCCGCCCCGTGGACGGCATGTCCCTTTACGGCGCAGGCATCTGGCGGGTCGGCACGGGGGGGAACCTCGTCGGATTCGAGCTCTCCGGGGACAAGGTGGTCATGCAGAAGTACATCCTCGCGGCCGGGGTGCAGCGCGACAGTTTCCGCCGCGAGTTGATGACGGAATACGACTCGGCCACCCGGTTCTGGATCGGCGCCGAGGCGAAGCTGCGGAAAAACCTCTCCGCCCTGGCCAGGGTGGAGGACACCGTGAGCGATCGGTACAACAAAGACATCAGGGCGCGGCTGGCCCTGAATTACGATTTCTAAGGGAGGGAACGACGTGAAAAGACTCTACCTTCTCCTTTTCGTCGCTTCCCTTGCCGCCGGTGCGACGGCGCTCTACGCCGCGGAAGACCACCGGCCGTACAGGGACATGAAGATCTCCGAATGCACCGAATGCCACCGCG
>CAYILU010000296.1:0-1912 GCA_964364235.1 uncultured bacterium
CCATCTGGCGGTGTGTTTTTATGGATGTTTTTCTGCTCATGATTTGCATACCTCCTCCAGCCTGACATCTTCGCTGTAGTAATCGATCGTCCAAAGCATGTCGAAAACATAACATATATGTTATGTCACTGCAAGCGGAATCTCATCGACCGGGAGATCCACGATCACCAGAAGATCTCGCTGAAAGCAAGGCTTGGGCACCGGTCGGACCAGGGGAAGGTGTGGGCCCCAAGCTCCTCCGTCCTCAAGGAGATCTCGACGTCGCTCTTCGAGATTTGGGAAATAGGCAGTGTTATTTGAGTCCCGGGAGAAACTCCTCGCACGGCACGACCCGGATCCCATCGACGAGGAGCCGTTCCGTTCCGCGGTAGACCAGTATCCTCTCGGCCTGCGGGTAATCCTCGCCGAACGTCTTCAGCCCCCGAAGGTCCGACGGATGAACGGTCGCCGCGTTTTTTACCTCGATCGCGCGGAAGATATTCTTTCCGTAGAGGACAAAGTCGACCTCGTTTCCCGCCCGGGTCCTCCAGTAGTGGAGCCCGGTTTCCGGGCTGCGGTATTCGATCCATGCCAGAAGATGCTGGGCCACGAGGCCTTCCAGCGCCGCGCCGCCGATCTCCTCGGGCCGGTCGAGCGGCCCCCTGGGACGAAGCGCGTTGTAGAGCCCGGTGTCGAAAAAATAGAATTTCGGATGAGAGACGGTCGCGCGTTTCGCCCTGCGGGTGAACACCGGGATCCGGAACGTCAGCAGCAGGTCCTCGAGGATCGAGAGATACCCCTCGACCGTCTTTCTTTCGATGTCGCACTCACGGGCGACGTTGGACAACGTCAGCTGGGTGCCGTGCGAAAAGCTGGCCGCTTCGAGAAAGCGAGTGAAGTTCCCGATGTTCCGGGTCAGCCCCTCGGCCTGGACTTCCTCCTTGAGGTAAAGGTCGACGTACGTCTGGAGGGTCGCTTCCGGGCTCGGGCTTGCGACGACGACGGGGATCATCCCGTGGCGCAGGGCGTCAGGCAGGGAAAACGCCTTGCCAAGCTCCGCGGCGACGAAGGGGTGCATCCGTTTCAGCAGGGCACGCCCAGCCAGCAGGTCGGCGCCTGTTCGCTTGAGTTTTCGAGCGCTCGACCCCGTCAGGACGAAGCGGCGGCGACGGTCCTCCTCCATGAGGGCGTGGACCACGTCGAGCAGTTGCGGGACCTTCTGGACCTCGTCCAGCACGATCGTCGTGCGGCCGGGGTTCCCGCGGACCATTTCCCGGAGGCGCTCGGGTCGGGCAAGGAGCGAGCGGAAAATGTCCGGCTGGAGCAGGTCGATGTAGAACGCGTCGGGGAAATTCGCGCGGACGAAGGTCGACTTTCCCGTGCCCCGCGGCCCGAGGAGGAAGAAATTCTGGGGTTCGGAACGAAAAATTCGGGCGATCGTTTCCATTGTGAGCCTCAAAATGGAATTTACGGTTCCATATTGTAAGATAATCCGCGGGGGTGGTCAAGAAGATGGCATTGTCCTAAGATGGCATTGTCCTACCAGACGCGGATGAACGCAGTGCTGCGCGCCTACATCGGGCTGCAACGCAAGGGCCACCGGAAGGCGTCGTAAAGAAGAGATTCTATTCACATCACGGAATGCCAACCGGTACGTTTGTATCGTACCCGGAGGGGAGATGTCCCCACCTGACAAGACCGCCTACCTGAGCAAGTCGCTCTATATCCGTGGCCTCCAGTGCCATAAATCCCTGTACCTCGACCGGCATCGGCCGGAGCTTCGCGGCGAGGCGACGCCGGAGCTCGAGGCGCTCTGGGCAAGCGGGCATGAGGTTGGTGCGGGATCCCCGTGAACAAGGCGTATTTGGCGCACATCAACAAGGAAGGGTGTCGCCGCACGCGTAGTCCCGTTATAATGGTGTCCCGTGACCCC
>CAYILU010000297.1:0-1912 GCA_964364235.1 uncultured bacterium
TCGCGTCGACCCACCCCGACGGGCTCGAGTGGTCGATCGAGAAGGTCACCGGGAAGGGGGAGCTTCCCGAACAGGAGCACGGCATCGCGGGAGCGGTGAAGAGCCTGCAGGAGAAAACCGCCTTCCTCCCCGATTACGGCTTCAAAACGGCCGAGAGCAAACCCAAGGGGAAGGAAGAAGTCCCGGCGTGGCCGAACGTCGACGCGGGCACATCGGTCTCGGGGCTGATCGGCGGCGTCCTGGTCCTCGCGATGGCTCTCGGCATCGGATGGGCCATCCGGGCGTTCCGCGGGAGACGTTCCTCGTAGATCACCGGAACGGAAACAGGACCTGGGCGGAGAGGACCTTTCGCTTCCCTCCGCCCAAGTTCCGGTCCCGTCTCCTCTCGTCCCGGGATATAATCGACCCGGGTTTTCCTATGACCTTCGAAACGGCATACTCCGGCATCGGCCGACTGGACCGCCTCTCCTACCGGGACACGGTCGTCCATCGACTGGACCCGCGCGCCAAGGTGGTCGCGACGATGCTCTTCATCGTCGCCGTCGTCTCTTTCCCGAGGTACGAGGTCCTGTCGCTCTTCCCCTTCTTCCTGTTCCCGGTCCTGATGGCGACCCTCGGTGACATCCCGGCCGGATTCATTGCGAAGAAGGTCGTCGCGGTCTCCCCGTTCGCGGTATTCGTCGGGATGTTCAACCCGCTGTTCGACCCCGCAACGGTTGTGATCGCCCCCGGCGTATCTGTATCCGCGGGCTGGATCTCTTTCGCATCGATCCTCGTGAAGTTCGCGTTGACGATCAGCGCCGCCCTCCTGCTGATCGCGACGACCTCATTCCCCGGCATCTGCCGGGGGCTGCGCCGCCTGGGGGTGCCGGCCCTCTTCGTTTCCCAGCTCCTCTTCCTGTACCGGTACCTCTTCGTCCTCATGGAAGAGGCGATGCGCGTCGTCCGCGCCCGGGACATGCGCTCGTTCGGAGGGCGGGGATCCGGGGTGCGGGTGTTCGTCCGCATCACGGGAACCCTCTTCCTGCGGACCGTCGAGCGGGCGGAGCGGATCTACGGGGCCATGTTGGCGCGCGGGTTCCGGGGAGAAGTTCCTTCGATGCGGTGCGAGGTCCTGCGCGCCTCCGACGCCCTCTTCGTGCTGGCCGCGGGATCCTTATTCGCCCTGTGCCGCCTCGTTCCCGTTCCGGAGACGATCGGACGCTTCGTCCGGGGCCTCGCCGGATGAGTCATCACATCCTCGAGTTCAAGGATGTCCGTTTCCGGTACCCGGACGGCACGGAGGCGCTGAAGGGGGTTTCCTTACGGATCACCCACGGCGAGTCGGTCGGCATCGTCGGTGCGAACGGCGCCGGGAAGTCGACGCTGCTCCTGCACATGAACGGGTACCTCCTGCCCACGTCGGGATCCGTGACGGTTGGCGAAGTTCCGCTGCGGAAGGAGACCCGGCCGGAGATCCGCCGGAAGGTCGGCGTCGTCTTCCAGAACCCCGACGACCAGCTCTTCATGCCGACGGTTTTCGACGACGTCGCCTTCGGCCCCCTGAACCTCGGGCTGCCGCCCGACCGGGTCCGGGAGCGGGTGCGCGAGGCGCTGGACCGGGTGAACGCCCTCGCGCTCGCCGACAAGCCGCCCCACCACCTATCCGGGGGGCAGAAAAGCGCCGTGTCGATCGCCACGGTCATCGCGATGGAGCCCGACATCCTCGTCATGGACGAGCCGGCCGCCAGCTTAGACCCGAAGTCGCGGCGCGCCGTCATCGGGATGCTCAACACCTTCGAACACTCGAAGATCGTCGCCTCGCACGACCTCGACCTCATCCTCGACGTCTGCGCCCGATGCCTCGTGATCCGGGACGGTGCGATCGTCGCCGACGGCGCCGCGCCGGAAACCCTCTCCGACGCGATGCTGC
>CAYILU010000298.1:0-1907 GCA_964364235.1 uncultured bacterium
CCGCCTTTTCCCGGGGGCTCGATCGCGCCGGGGACATCGGCACCATGACGTTCTCCCGGGCCGTGAGGTACGGGAGGAGGTGGTACGCTTGGAAGATGAAGCCGATCGTTTCCCTCCGGAAATCGGCCAGGCGGTCCGCGGAGAGCGAGGACAGGTCCACGCCCTTCATGAGGACGGTCCCTGACGACGGAACCTGGAGACCTCCGAGGATCGTGAGCAGGGTGCTCTTCCCCGCCCCGGACTCGCCGGTGATCACCGCGTATTCCCCCGCGTCGATCGAAAGGGAGACGCCGCGCAACGCCGCTGCGCTTACCCCGTTGTTGCCGTAGAGCATCGAAACGTTTTCCAGCCGGATGAACGGGTCCATGGCCTCTCCTTCGATCAAAGACTGCGTATGGCTTCCGTGGGCGAGAGCGCGGCGGCCCTGCGCGCCGGCGGGACGGTCCCCAGGAGCCCCAGCGCCATTCCGATCGCGACGCCCAGAAGGGCGGGGGAAAACGCCGCCTCCGCCTTCTCGACGCCGAAGAGAGGCGCGGCAAGCATTGCGGCGGTCACGCCGATGAAGGCGCCGGAGACCGAGGACAGGAGGGATACCCACCCCGTCTCCCAGAACAGGAGGGAGAGGATCGCCCTCCTCCGGAAGCCCACCGCCCGCAGGACGCCGATCTCCTTCGTCCGCTCCTGCACGCTGCCCATCACGGTGACGAACACCATCAACCCCCCGATCGCCAGGACGATGGCGGAAACGCCGAGCCCGAGGCGGCGGAACTGGTCCACCGCCGCCTTGCGGCTCTCCACCACCTGCCGGATCGCCGAGACCCTGGCGCCCGGAAGGGCATCGCCGATCTGCGCCACGATGTCCTCCACGGGGCAGTCCTTGCACAGCGCCGCCACCTCGAAGAAGGTCACGCCCCGGAAATTCCCGGCCAGGGACTGGACCTCGCCGATCGAGGCGATCACCATCCCGTCCTCCTTTTCGCCGGTGGGATGAAGAACGCCGGCCACGCGGAACGTTTTCCCTTTGGATGTGACGGTCCCGCCGGGCCCTTTATCCAGGACCGCCGCGGCCTCCGAGCCGAGGACGACCTCCCCCTTTTCCCCGAACGGCGCTCCGGTGATCTTCCACCAGGGCCGGGCCGTCGCGATCTCGGACGCGGGCATCCCCATCCACACCAAGTTCTTCCCCGAGGCGTCCGCCGCCGTCAGGAAGAACGGGACAACCGACCGGAGCCGCTCTTTCATTTCGATCCCCCGGATCGCCTTCTCGTCCGCCGTCGTCAACCGGGAGTGGGCCACCTGGGTCCCGCCCAGGGCGATGTCGCCGAACCCGAGGGAGAGCTGCTCGGTGCGCGGCGTGATCAGGATATTCGCGCCGTACCGGTCGAGCTTGTCCTGCACAGCCTGCTCCATTTGCACGGTGAGCGAAGCGATGGCCACGAACGTCCCGATTCCCAGGAAGATCCCCAGGCCCGTGAACACCGCCCGCGACTTGCGGCGAAAGAGGTTTTTCCACGCCAGTTTCCGGATATTCATATGGCTCGCTCCCTTGCGCCCTTACGCCCGCTTCCGGACGAAGTAATTCTTCCCGGCCGCGATGTCGCTCTTCTGGATCACCAGGTACTGGCCTTCGACCTTGCGCGGCAACGGGTGAGGGTTGCACCCTCCCTTGATTTCGCCGATCTTCGCTGAGGGGAACGACTGGCCGCAGTTGTTGCACACCATCAGGTCGCCTTCCTGCTGGTACCCCCGATTCATGCGGAAGCACACGTCGCAGGCGTCAAGGGCGGCGCGGTATGCGCCGTCGGAGCTTTTCAGGGCGAAATAGTAGAGCTGCCGCCCCTCGAGCTCCTGCCGGAGAAAGAGCGCCTTGCCCGAATCGAGCGCTTTCAGGGGGATCTTCACCACGT
>CAYILU010000299.1:0-1903 GCA_964364235.1 uncultured bacterium
CTCCGTGCCTCGCCGCCACGGCCTGGATCGCCGGCCGGACGCGCTTGGCGATGTCGTGGCTCTGGGCCTTCCGCTCCCCCTTCGGGGCCAGGTTCACCTGGATATCCGCCACGTCGGGGCCCCGGCGCAGGAAGTAGTGGCGCACCAGCCCGTTGAAGTTGTAGGGGGAGGAAGCGCCCACGTATATCTGGTAGTTCGCCACCTCCGGCACGGATGCCAGGACTTCCCCGATTTCCCGGGTGACGGAGGCCGTCCGCTCCAGGGTCGAGCCCTCGGGCATGTCGATCACCACCTGGAACTCGCTCTTGTTGTCGAAGGGGAGCATCTTCACCTTGACGAACTTGACCGCGAAGAGCGACACCGACCCTAACAGGAGCAGGACGACGAGGAGCAGGAATCCGTACCGCCAGGGGGGATCGTGGAGGAGCCGGCCCATGGCCCGCCGGTAGGCGCGCGTGGTCCAGCCCTCCTCGCCGTGGCCGGCGTCCCCCTCCTCCTGCCGCAGCAGCCGGACGCCCGCCCACGGGGTGACGACGAAGGCCACGAGGAGCGAGAAGAGCATGGCCGCGGTCGCCCCCACCGGGATGGGGCGCATGTAGGGACCCATTAGCCCCCGGACGAACGCCATGGGAAGGATGGCGCAGATCACGGTGAAGGTGGCGAGGATCGTGGGGTTCCCCACCTCGTCCACCGCCTCCACCGCGATCTCGGCCACGGGGCGGCCCCGGTTCCCCGGGAGGCGGTAGTGGCGGACGATGTTCTCCCCCACGACGATCGCGTCGTCGACGAGGATCCCGATGGAGAAGATGAGGGCGAACAGGGTCACCCGGTTGAGCGTGTAGCCCGTTATGTAGAAAACGGCCAGCGTGAGCGCCAGGGTGACGGGGATGGCCGTCGCCACGATCCCGGATTCCCGGAACCCCAAGGTGATCCCGATGAGGATCGACACCGAGAGGATTGCGATCATCATGTGGAAGAGGAGCTCGTTGGACTTCTCCGCAGCCGTCTCCCCGTAGTTCCGGGTGACGGTCAGGCGGACGCCCCCGGGGATCATTCTTCCCGAGAGCGCCTCCACCTTCCCGATCACCTTGTCGGCGATCCCGATCGCGTTGGTCCCTTTCCGCTTCGCCACGGTGATGGTCACGGCCTGCGTGACGGCGCCGCCTTTCACGCCGGCCGCGGGACCCGTGCCCGCAAGCACGTAGTCGACAGGCTCCTCCGGACCGTCCGTGATCGTCGCCACGTCCCGGAGGTAAACGGGCCTGCCACCGTGGACCCCCGCCTCGACCCCGCCGACCTCATCCGCCGTGGACAGGAACCCGCCGGTATCCACCAGGAACTCGCGGTTCCCGGCGGAGAAGCTCCCCGCCCGGAGTTGGCGATTGGCCTGCGCGAGCATCGGGATGAGGGCCGCCGGGGCGACCCCCCGCGACGCCATCCGCGCCGGGGAAAGGAGAACCCGGACCTGGCGCCGCCGCCCCCCGATGATCTTGACCTCCGAGACATCGGGGATCGTCTTGATCTGGTCGTGAAGCCCCGCCGCGACCCGGCGCAGGGCGAAGGAGTCGTAGCTTTCGCTTGTGAGGGTGAGGGCCAGGATGGGGACGTCGTCGATGGAGCGGGGCTTGACCAGGGGCTGGCTCGCCCCGGGGGGGATCAGGTCGAAGTTCGCGAACAGCTTCTGGTTCAGGCGGACGATGCTTTTCTCCTCGTCCTCGCCCACCTTGAACCGGACGATGGCCATCGAGCGGCCCGGCGCCGTGGTGGAGTAGACGTACTCGACTCCGGGGATCTCCCAGAGGAGCTTCTCCATCGGGTTGGTGACCCGCTCCTCCACCTCCCCGGCCGAAGCGCCCGGCATCTGCACGAACACGTCGATCATCGGAACGACGATCTGCGGCTC
>CAYILU010000300.1:0-1869 GCA_964364235.1 uncultured bacterium
CCCCCCCGCCCCCCCCCCCCCCCCCCCCCCCCCCCCCCCCCCCCCCCCCCCCCCGCTCTTCGTCACGCGTCTCCTCGCGGACACGGCCATCCGAAAAGGCGCGAGCGTTCTCACCTCCGAGACTCACGGGATGGCCCAGCGGGGGGGCGTCGTCGTCTCCCACCTGAAGGTGGGGGACTTCTCGAGCCCCCTGGTGCGGGCGTCGCGGGCCGACGGGCTCATCGTCCTGTCCGCGGAAAACCTCCCCCTCCACCGCAGGTTCCTTACGCCTTCCGGCTGGGCGGTCGTCAATGCGCCGCCGAAGAGCCTGCCCGGCGGGGGCGCGGGAGTTCTCGCCGTCGACGCCGACGCCCTGGCGAAAGAGATCGGCAACCCGCAGGCGGTCAACCTCATCCTGCTGGGCTACGCCCTCTCCCTGCCGGGGGCGCGCGAAGCGGGGGGGCTTCTCTTCTGCTCGCCCGACGACGTCCGGGCCGCGCTGCACGGGCGAATGGGGGCGAAGGAGAGCCTTCTCGCGGCGGCGCTTTCCGCGCTTGCACTTGGAATGAACCAGGGAACACGGTAAGTTTATTCCCCATGCTCCGACGATTCCCGCCGAAATACGCGACACCCGAAGAACTGCCAGCGCTCCAGCTCAAGGGACTGCAATGGACGGTGGCCCACGCCTTCCGGAACTCCCCCTTCTATCGTCGGAGGCTTACGGCGGCGGGCGTGTCGCCTTCGGACATCCGGACCCTCGAGGACCTCGCGAGGCTCCCCTTCACCACCGCCGAGGACCTGCGGGACGGCTATCCCCTTCCCCTCCTCTCCGTGGAGCCCCGGGAGATCGTGCGGGTCCACTCCTCCTCCGGGACGACGGGGAAGCGGAAGATTCTCTGCTACACGCGGAAGGACATCGACGACTGGCTCCACATGTTCGCCCGGTGCTACGAGATGGCGGGGCTTTCCCCGGAGGACCGGGTGCAGATCTGCGTGGGATACGGGCTTTGGACGGCCGGGGCCGGTTTCCAGCTGGGGGCGGAGAAGTTCGGCGCGATGACGATCCCGGCGGGCCCCGGGAACCTGGACCTGCAGTGCACGTTCCTCCTGGACCTGCAGACCACGGTCATCTGCTGCACCGCCTCGATGGGGCTCCTCCTGGCCGAGGAGATACACGCCCGGGGGCTCCGGGGCAGGCTCAACCTGAAGAAGGTCATCATGGGCGCGGAGCGGACCAGCGAGGCGACGGTCGCCGCGATCAAGGACCTGCTGGGGGTCAAGGAGGTCTACGACATCCCCGGCCTCACCGAACTGTACGGGCCGGGAACGGGGCTTTCGTGCGCCCACGAGGCGGGGATCCACTACTGGGCGGACTATTACATCCTGGAGCTTCTCGACCCGGACACCCTTGCCCCGGTGGGGCCGGGCGAGATCGGGGAAATGGTCTACACGACGCTCGGCAAGGAGGCCGCGCCGCTCATCCGGTACCGCTCGCGCGACCTGACCCGCCTCGTCGAGGGGGCCTGCCCCTGCGGGTGCATCCTCCCCCGCCACGACAGGATCCTCGGGCGCTCCGACGACATGGTCGTCTTCCGGGGGGTCAACATCTACCCGGGCCAGGTGGACGAGGTCCTGTCGAGGGTGGACGGCGCCGGGAGCGAGCACCAGGTGTTATTCGAGAGGCGGGAGGACGGAAAGGACTACATGGCCCTCAAGGTCGAGCGGGGAAGCCACATCGGCGAGAGCGCGGACATCCCGCTTTCGCGCGCGATCGCCGGCGAGATCAAGCGCAACCTCATGGTGTCGTGCTCGGTGGAGATCCTCCCCCACGGCACGCTGCCGCGATCCGAGAAGAAGACCCGGCGCGTCTTCGACAACCGGCGGTACTGA
>CAYILU010000301.1:0-1868 GCA_964364235.1 uncultured bacterium
AGAGCAGGAGCAGGTAGGCCGTGATCAGCGCGAGAACGGCGGGGGCGGAAAACAGCGGGGCGGGCATCCGTTCAGTCTTCCAGCTTCCGGCTGATGAGGGCGAGGGCCGCCACCAGGACCACCCATCCGAGGAAGATGTAGAAGAGGAGCGAGGGGATTCCCAGGACGGAGGCCGTCCGGTCGGCCGCGACGACGAACGGCCAGCAGAACACGCAAAGAAAAAAGAACCAGAGCGCCTTTGCCGTCCCCTCCCCGCGCACCCGACCCTCCGTTGATTTCGACCGGTCTTTTATTGTACTATCAGAATCGATATGGATGCCTCAGTATTGATCCCCTTCGGGTTCCTGCTGGCGGGCTCGGTCGCCGTCATCCTCACGGTCTACCTCTACAAATGAACCGGATCGCCGCAGCCGCCGTCGCCGCCCTGCTCCTTTTTGAAACCGCTTCCACCGCCGAAATCTACCGGTGGGAGGATGAAGCCGGAACGGTCCATTTCACGGACGACATGACGAACATCCCCGAGGCCTACCGGGGCAAGTCCTCCATCGCGGTCCACGAGGCGCCGAAGACCGGGGAGCCGGCTCCCGCCGCGGCGGCGGAACAGGGCGGGGAGCCGTCCTCGTCCGCTTCACCCGCGGAAGGGGAGGCTGCGACGGCGGCAGGGGAAAGGGAGGAGCCGGCCGCCCGGGTGGAGCAGCTGAAGGCGAAGATCGCGGCCAAGGAGAATCACGTCAAGTTCGTCGAGGACCGGCAGAACCTCATCCTGAACCCTGACCGCAGGCGGGTCGTCGACCCCGGGGACCTGGAGCTCTACAAGAAATACCAGGCGGAACTTCCAGCGGATCGGGAACGGTTGCGCGAGCTCGAACTCCTTATCGAATCCCCCAAATAGTTCCGAACTCCGCCGGCGGCGGCGATTCCACACGGACCGGCTCCTTTTTCTCCGGGTGCGTGAAGCGGACCTCCGCGGCGTGCAGCATCAGGCGGGTATTCCCCGGTCCTTCCGGAGGGACCGCGGAATACCGCCTGTCCCCCACGATCGGGAAGCCCGCCGCCGCGAGGTGGGCGCGTATCTGGTGCCGTTTCCCCTTGGAGATGACGGCGCGCACGAGCGTGCATCCGCCCGTGACGCGGACCGGTGACACGGTGGTCCAATACCGGGGGTCCGGCTCCCGGCTCTCCGTCCGCACCCGCACCTTCTCCCCCCCCCCGGTGTCGAGGCGGAAGGCGAGCGAAATCTCCCTCTCGAGGGTTCCCGTCACAAGGCAAAGATACGTTTTCACGATCCGCCCGTGCTCCCTTTCCCGGAGAAGTAACTCGTGGGCGTCCGGCGTAAGCGCCGCGGGAACCGCACCACTCGTGGCGTAATCCAGTCGCGTGAGCAGGGTCAGCCCCGGTTCCGTCGAAAACAACAGGACCCCCGGATGGAGCCAGGCCAGGTAGCCCGCGAGCGTCCCCTTTTCCAGGGGGCGGTGGGGCTCGGTGTGGACGTCGACGGGCTTGGACAGGACGGCCACGTCGCCGTCGGCGTATAGGACGGAAGCCCCCGAAAGGTCTCCCGGGACCGGCAGCCAGTCCTTCGCCTCCGGGATCCGTTTCACGACGACTTCCTCGCCCCGGCGCAGGGTGCGACCCTTTTTCGCCTGTTCGCCGCCCACCCGGACGTCCCCGGCGTCGATCGCGAAACGGACGCTTTTTGCCGTCACACCCGGGATCGACTGCCGGAGAAACCGGTCCAGCCGGCACCCGTCCTGTTCTTCCGGCACCCTGTAGACCAGCCCTTCCCGCATGGACTCCCCGCATTCCCGTGGTCCGGACAAGTCATTGTACCCGTGCCGGGTCGGCCCGGAAAGGAAAGGGCGGCCCGC
>CAYILU010000302.1:0-1863 GCA_964364235.1 uncultured bacterium
TGGAACTTTTATCGGACGGTGATCGTCCGGTATTTCGCGATCCGGACCAGGCCCGGCTTCGCCCCCTTGAACTTGGAGACGTGGCGGGCCTCCGCCAGGAAGACGGGCACGTTCGACGAGCCTTTCGCCTTGCTGTGCAGCACGGCCAGCCGGGCGGCCTCCTCGATGACCTCCCTCCCTGTCTCCTGCCCCGACTTGACCTTGACGAGGACGTGGCTCCCCGGGATCCCCTGCGTGTGAAGCCAGAGGTCGTCGGGCGCCGCGAGCTCCTTCACGATCCGGTCGTTGCCGACGTTGTTTTTCCCCACCAGGATCGTGTGGCCCCCGAATTCGACACGTGCGATCTGGGGGGCGACCGGTTTCGGCGGTTCCCGGCGCGGCCCTTTCTTTTCGCTCGCTTTCCGCTGCTTCGGGGCGAACGACTGGGAAATCTCCTGGCGGACCGCGAGCAGATCCTCCCGTGCTTGCGCCGAGGCGAGCTGGCTCTCCAGGGACTCCAGGTAGTAGACCGTCTCGGTGACCTCCCGCCTCCGTTTCCGGACGATATCGACCGCCCTCTTCGCCTTTTTCTGGAGAAGAAAATACCGGTTCATGTTCTCCACGGGGGTTTTCGACGGGTCGAGCGGGATCCCTTCGTATTCCGTCATCCCCTTCCGCAACTCCCCCAGGCGGGCCTTGAGGATTTCCCCGTACCCGCCCCCTTTCAGCCCTTCCGCGAGGCGTTCCTCGTCACCCCCGACGTTTTCCAGTTTGTGCCGCTCTTTTTTCAGCAGGGCGGAAAGGCGGGATCGGAGCTGCTGCCGCAGGGTCGCGATCTCCCCGGACTCCGCGACCTCCGAATAATAGGCGTCCGCCGCCTCGTTGGCCGCCGGGAAGCCGGCGAAATTCGTGAACCCCCCCGCAGGACAGGGAAAGGGGAGGAGACGCTTCTTGCCGATGGGCAGGGTGCCGATCCCCGGGGAAAAATCGTTCTCCTCGTACCGGCGGACAAGGTCCCGGATCGCCGCGAACAGCTCCCCGGGTCCGCTCTTGCCGCGCTCCGCGGCCTCCCTGGCAAGCTCCTGCCCCAGGCCGGAGACCTCCTGCCGGAGGACGCGCGAAAGCCCCTCCCACACCGCGGGAAAAATCCGCATCGCGTCGGCGAGCGTGAAATCGGGGAGGAAGATCCGCTCGGGCGGGGGGAGCGGGCGGTAGGGGACGCCGGGGGCGACTTCCCGGATGCGGCTCTCCTCGGCGGACACCGTACGCAGCGGCTCCAGGATGACGCCGTCGCCGTCCGCGTAGATCAGGTTGGCGTGCCGCCCGTACAGCTCGGCGTAGAGGGTCGTGCGCGCGTGAAGTGCGTCCGGACGGGAGGAGGCGAAGTCCATTCGGACGAGCCGGTCGAAGGGGGCGACGGACAGCTCCTCGACGCGCATCCCTTCGAGGTGGCGGCGCAGGAACTGGCAGAACCTCGGCGGGGAAGGGGGATTGGGGACTTTCCGCGAGGAGAGGTGGATTCGGCAGAGTTCGGGATCGACGGAAAGAAGGAGCCGCTTCTCCTCACGGCCCGTCCACAGCGTGAGGACGATCTCCTTCCCGGCGGGCTGGTGGACCTTCGAGACGAGCGCCCCGCGCAATCCCTCCGAGAGTTCCGCAACGATCTGCTTCACGAGGAAGGCGTCCATCACCCTTCCATACCACAAAAACAGGGACGTTCTTAAAAACTTGGAATGGGAGCAGTCCTATCTTGATGCCTGTGTTGTTCAGGGACTGTCTTGGGTGAAAAGAGAGTTTTTAAGAACGTCCCTGTTTTTGTGAATTAGAGGGTCGGCGGCTCCTCGGACGGGAGGACCGTCTTCCTGCGTTCCCCGACGGGAAGGA
>CAYILU010000303.1:0-1858 GCA_964364235.1 uncultured bacterium
CCGAGCGGGATGTCCAAATCGTCGTGGATGACGATCAGGTCGTCGGGGGATTCCGCGTAATCCCTGTACACAGGGGCCACCGCGAGGCCGCTGCAATTCATGAACGTCCGCGGCCGGGCAAGGAGGATGGTCACCCCGAAGGCGTCGGTGACCCCGCGCTCGAGCGCACCGAACGCGACGAGCCGAACCCCCAGGGACCGCGCAAGCAGGTCCACCGCGGAGAAGCCGGCGTTATGGAACGTCCTGCCGTATCTGCGGCCCGGGTTCCCCAGGCCGACGACGAGGAGCTTCGGCCGGCTATTGCTTCTCCTTTTCCTCGGGCTCCGCGACACTGGCGCTTTCCACCGCTTCCGCGCCTTCCTCGGGCGCCACGGTGACCACTTCCTCGACCTTCGGCGTCTGGACCGAGACGATGGTCATCTTCATGTCCTTCTCGACGGGCTGCACGCCCGCGGGGAACTTCACGTCCCCCAGGTGCATCGACTGGCCGATCCCCAGGTGCGACACGTTGATCTCGATGAACTCCGGGACGTTGTCCGGGGTGCACTCGACCTCGAGGTTGCGGACGACCTGCTCGAGAAGACCGCCCAGCTCGATCCCCGCCGCCTTCCCCCTCACCTTGAGGGGCACCTCGATCCGGAACCTCTGCCCGAGGGCCACCTCGTAGAAGTCCACGTGGATCACCCGGTCGGTCAGGGGGTCCATCTGGCACTCCTTGAGGACCGCGAACGACTCTTTCGAGTCCGCCCCGTCCGAGACGCTCATCTTGACGACGACCGTCCCGCGGCGCGCGGTCGTCAGGAACTTCTCCAGCTCCCGCCGCCCGAACTCCAGCGGACGCGTTTCGAGCCCCTTCCCGTATATCACGCCGGGGACCTTCCCCTGGACGAGACGCTTCCTGTTGAGCTCTTTGCCGGTGGTCCGGCGGCGGTCCGCCGCCAATTCGATCATGGCCATGTCTTCTCTCCTCCTAAACGAACAGCGAACTGACGGAATCCTGGAAATGGATCCGCTTGATGGCCTCTCCGAGCAGCCCGGCCACCGAGAGGGTACGGATCTTTTTGCACGACGCCTTCGCCCCCAGCGGGATGGTGTTCGTGACCACAAGCTCCTCGATCGGGGAGCGCTCGAGGCGCTCGATCGCCGGCCCCGAGAGGACGGGGTGGGTGGCCAGCGCGAACACGCGCTTCGCCCCCTTTTTCATCAGGGCGTCGGCCGACTGGACAAGCGTCCCCGCGGTATCCACCATGTCGTCGAGAAGGATCGTCGTCCTGCCGTCCACCTCCCCGATGATGTTCATCACCTCGGCCACGTTGGGGCCCACGCGGCGCTTGTCGATGATCGCGATGGGGGAGTGCAGCCGCTTCGCGAATGCCCGGGCGCGCTCCACCCCGCCCGCGTCGGGGGAGACGATCACGATGTCGTTGCCGTAGTTGCCCTTGATGTATTCCAGCATCACAGGGGCGGAGTACAGGTGGTCCACCGGGATGTTGAAGAAGCCCTGGATCTGGCCCGCGTGGAGATCCACGGTGAGGACGCGCGACACCCCGGCGGCCGTCAGCATGTCCGCCACGAGTTTGGCGGTGATCGGCGCGCGCGGGAGCACCTTGCGGTCCTGGCGGGCGTAGCCGTAATACGGGATGACCGCCGTGACCCGCTTCGCCGAAGCGCGCTTGAGCGCGTCCATCAGGATGAGGAGCTCCATCAGGTTGTCGTTCACCGGCGGGCAGGTCGGCTGCACCACGAAGACGTCCACCCCGCGGACGTTCTCGCGGATCTCCACGTTGATTTCTCCGTCGCTGAACCTCTTGATCTCCGCCTCGCAAAGCGGTACGCAGAGGAACGCGCAGATTTCCTT
>CAYILU010000304.1:0-1858 GCA_964364235.1 uncultured bacterium
ACCGAGCATACAGTATACAAAGGGTCGAGGGATGTCAAGGAAAAACCGGGAGATTTTCAGTCCACCTGCCCCCCTTTCTTTTCTTACTTTTTCTCCGGTGTAGCCAGCCGGATGTGCAGGTCCCGGAGCTGCTTGTTGTCCACGGGCGACGGGGCTTCGGTCATGAGGCAGGTCGCTTTCTGGGTCTTGGGGAAGGCGATCACGTCCCGGAGCGACCGTGCGCCGGAGAGGATCATCGACAGCCGGTCCAGCCCGAAGGCGATCCCGCCGTGGGGAGGCGCGCCGAACTCCAGCGCTTCGAGCAGGAAGCCGAACTTCACCCGGGCCTCCTCCGGCCCGATGTTGAGCAGGCGGAACATTTTCGACTGGACGTCCTGCCGGTGGATACGGATGCTCCCGCCCCCGATCTCGGACCCGTTCAGCACGAGGTCGTACGCCTTGGCGCGCACCTTCCCCGGGTCGGTATCGAGCATCGCGAGATCCTCGTCCATCGGTGCGGTGAAGGGGTGATGCATCGCCCCCCAGCGCTTCTCTTCCTTGTCCCATTCCAGGAGCGGGAAATCGACGACCCACAGGAAGATGTAGCGGGACTTGTCGACGAGATCCAATTTCTCGCCCAGGTGAAGACGGAGCCGCCCCAGGGAGTCGCAGGCGGTGAGGAACCCGTCCGCCACCATGACGATGAGGTCCCCCGGCCGGGCGCCGCTGCGCGCAAGGAACGCCTTGATCTGCTCCTCCTTGTAGAACTTCACGAGCGAGGATGAGAGCCCCTGCGCGGTCACCTTCCACGTGGAGAGTCCGCGGGCCCCGCCGATCCTGGCCACTTCCTCCAGCGCGGCGAGCTCCGACCGGCTGGACTCGCCAAGACCGGGAACCGTGATCCCCCGGATGACGCCCCCCTTGCCCGCGATCTCGGCGAACACCCGGAACTCGGTGTCCTTGAGCAGGTCGGTGTAATCGGTGATCTCGAGCCCGAACCGGGTGTCCGGCTTGTCGACGCCGAACCGGTCCATCGCCTCCCGGTAGCCCATCCTGGGGAAGGGAAGGGGGATCTCGACCCCCACGACGTCCCGGAAGACCCTCGCCATCAGCCCCTCCATCATGAGAAAGAGGTCCTCCCGGTCGATGAACGACATCTCCACGTCGATCTGGGTGAATTCCGGCTGCCGGTCGGCGCGCAGGTCCTCGTCCCGGAAGCATTTCACGATCTGCGCGTAGCGGTCGTAGCCCGCGATCATCAGGATCTGCTTGAAGAGCTGCGGGGACTGCGGGAGGGCGAAGAACATCCCCGGGTTGACGCGCGACGGGACCAGGTAGTCCCTCGCGCCTTCCGGCGTGCTCTTCGTCAGGACGGGCGTCTCGATCTCGAGGAAACCGTTCTCGTGGAAGTACTCCCGGACGGACCGCGCCAGGAGGGCGCGCGACCGGAAGGCCTGCTGGACCGAGGGGCGCCGCAGGTCGAGGTACCGGTATTTCAGCCGGACGTTCTCCGCGACATCCGAGTCGTCATCGAGCGCGAACGGGATCGGCTTGGATTCGTTCAGGATCGCCAGCGACGACGCGGCAACCTCCACCTCGCCGGTGGGGAGGTTCCTGTTCTCCGTCCCCGTGGGCCGTTTCCGCACGGTTCCCCGGACGGAGAGGACGAACTCCACGCGGAGCGCATCGGCCTTCGCGTGCGCCTCCCGGGACTCTCCGGGGTTGATCACCACCTGGACCAGGCCCTCCCGGTCCCTCAGGTCGACGAACACGAGCCCGCCGTGGTCCCTCCGCCGATGCACCCAACCGCAGAGGACGACTTCCTTCCCGATGTGGTCCGGCCGCACCTGCCCGCAATAGATTGTCCTTTTATGCTCCG
>CAYILU010000305.1:0-1849 GCA_964364235.1 uncultured bacterium
ACGTCGGAGATCTCCCCGATCGTGGCGTAGGCACGAACGGCCGACAGGATCGGCGGCATCACGTTGTCCTTCCCGCGGCACGCCTTTTCGAGCCTTGCGAGCGCCTCCCGGACCGCCTTGCCGTCGCGCCTCCGACGCACGTCCGCCAGCCGCTTCCGCTGCTCCTTCTCGACCTTGGGGTCGACCGTAAGGAGTTTCCCCGGGCTCTTCTCCTCGATCGTGAACTCGTTCAGCCCGACGACGACCCGCTCCTTCCGCTCGATCTCCTGCTGGTACCGGTAGGCCGCGTCCTGGATCTCCCTCTGGATGTACCCCGCGTCGATCGCCCGGATCACGCCCCCCATGCGGTCGATCTTCCCGATATACTCGGTGGCCTGCCGCTCCAGGGCGGTGGTGAGCGCCTCGACGCAGTAGGATCCCCCCAGGGGATCGACCGTGTCCCCCACGCCGCTCTCGTGCGCGATCACCTGCTGGGTGCGCAGGGCGATCCGCACCGAGTCCTCGGTGGGGAGGGAGAGCGCCTCGTCGCGCGAGTTGGTGTGGAGGGACTGCGTGCCGCCGAGGACGGCCGAGAGCGCCTGGAGGGTAACCCGGACGACGTTGTTGTCCGGCTGCTGCGCGGTCAGCGCGGAGCCGGCGGTCTGCGTGTGGAACCGGAGCATCCAGGAGCGCGGGTCCTTCGCCTTGAAACGCTCCTTCATGATCTTCGCCCACAACCGCCGCGCGGCGCGGAACTTGGCCACCTCTTCCAGGAACGTGTTATGGGCGTTGAAGAAGAACGCCAGCCGCGAGGCGAAGGAGTCGACCGACATCCCCGCGTCGACCGCCGCCTGGACGTAGGCGATGCCGTTGGCCAGCGTGAAGGCGATCTCCTGCGCCGCGGTGGAGCCTGCCTCGCGGATGTGGTAGCCGGAGATGCTGATCGTGTTCCACCGGGGAACACCGTCCTTGCAGAAGGCGAAGATGTCGGTGATCACCCGCATCGACGGGACCGGCGGGAAGATGTACGTTCCCCGGGCGATGTACTCCTTGAGGATGTCGTTCTGGATGGTGCCGTTGAGCCGGTCCGCGGAGACGCCCTGCTTTTCCCCGACCGCCACGTACATCGCGAGCAGGACCGCCGCCGTGGAGTTGATCGTCATCGAGGTGGAGACTTTCCCCAGCGGGATCCCGTCGAAGAGCACCTCCATGTCGGCGAGGGAATCGATCGCGACCCCCACCTTTCCGACCTCGCCCAACGCCATCGGGTTGTCGGAGTCGTACCCCATCTGGGTGGGCAGATCGAAGGCCACCGACAGGCCGGTCTGTCCCTGGTCTAGCAGGTAGCGGTACCGCCTGTTCGACTCCCGGGCATCGCCGAAGCCGGCGTACTGCCGCATCGTCCAGAACCTCCCGCGGTACATCGTGGGCTGCACCCCGCGGGTGAAGGGGAACACGCCGGGGAAGCCCGCGTCGCGCAGGTAGTCGAATTCCTCGGGTTGACCGGGGGTGTACAGCCGTTCGATCCCGGCCCCCGACGTGCTCTCGAACCGCTCCCGACGCTCCGGGGCTTTCGACACCGCCGGGGAGAGGACGTCCCGTTCCCACCCCTCTCTCGCCGCGCGTACGCCGGAATTCCAGGCCCTTTTCGGCTTCCTGTCGCCCATCCCTACTAATCCCCCTACTCCACCAGGAGCAGCTTCGCCCCCGACTCGACGACCTCGCCTTCCTTCACGAAGATCTCCTTGACCTTCCCCGTGATGGCGGATTTCAGCTCGTTCTCCATCTTCATCGCCTCGACGACGATGACCCCCTGGTCGGTCTTGACCTCCTCGCCCTCCCGGACCAGGAGCTTCCCCACCTTCCCCGG
>CAYILU010000306.1:0-1843 GCA_964364235.1 uncultured bacterium
CCGTCCCCGTCGAGCCCGGGGCTTCCGGCAGCGGCGGGAAGCCCCTCAAGGACCTGACCCCCTCCCTCGGGAAAATAATCATCGCGATGGGGGAGAGGGGAGGCCGCGGGGCGGGAAACACCGCCGGGGAGACCGTCGGGACAGGCGGCAAGGCCAGTGAGCGCGGCGAGATCGTGGAAGAGGGCGGGGCGACCCTCAAGGCGCTCAACGCCCCCGAGATCCAGTACATCTCCTATTTCGCCGGCATCAAGCGGAAGATCGAGCTCGTGTGGGGATACCCGGCGGCGGCGGCCGGCATCGAAGGGGAAGTCATCGTCGATTTCGTGATCGGCCGGAGCGGGAGGCTCGATGCGGTCAACCTCGTCCATGGATCCGGCCACAAGATGCTGGACGACGAGGCGCTCGGCGCGATCCGGAAGGCGTCCCCGTACGACCCGATCCCTTCCGAGTACAAGATCGCGAACCTGCAGATCCGCGCCCACTTCGTCTACACCGTGACGCACACCCGCATCCTTCGATAGCGAGCTATTCCTCCCCCGACAGGCGGTCGTACTCCTCACTGCCGAGAAGGGAGTCCAGCCCGGACGGATCGGCGGGACGGATGGTCATCAGCCACCCTTCGCCGTACGGGTCCCCCGTGATCGTTTCCGGGGAGCTCTCCGCCGCCGTGTTGATCTCGACGACGACGCCGGAGACGGGAGCCACCACCTCGCACACCGCGGAGGACGACTCGACGAGGCCGACGGGCTCGCCTGCCGCGACTTCGGTCAGCGGGGGGGGAAGCTCGACGTAGACCGCGTCCCCGAGGTAGGAGCCCGGGACGTGCGTCAGGCCGACCCGCACGTTCCCCCCGTCCCACCCCATCGCCCAGACGTGGGTCCGCGAGTACCTCCGGTCGGCGGGGGAAGCCAGGGGCTACTCCGCCGAGGCGATGCGGATCGCGGCTGTAAGGGTGTTGTGGAGAAGCATCGTGATGGTCATCGGGCCCACGCCGCCGGGGACCGGGGTGATCTTCCCGGCCACGGCCCGCGCTTCCTCGAACGCCACGTCGCCGACGAGTTTCCCGTCCGGCAGCCGGTTGATCCCCACGTCGATCACGACCGCGCCCGGCTTGATCCAGGAGCCGCGCACCATCTCCGCCTTCCCCACCGCGGCGACGACGATGTCCCCCGACCGGACCACGGCAGGCAGGTCCTGCGTCCTCGAATGGCAGATGGTCACCGTGGCGTGGCGCGAAAGAAGCAGGATGGCCACCGGCTTGCCGACGATGTTGCTCCTGCCGACGACGACGGCGTGCCTGCCTTTCAGCTCCACCTTCTCGTGATCGAGGATCTTGAGGATGCCGAAGGGGGTGCAGGGGACGAAGCCGGGCCGGCCGATGAGGAGCCTCCCGGCGTTCACCGGGTGGAACCCGTCGACGTCCTTTCCCGGCGCGATCGCCTCGATCACCTTCGATTCGTCGATCTGCCCGGGGAGAGGGAGCTGGACGAGGATCCCGTGGACGGAAGCGTCCGCGTTGAGCTGCGCCACGAGATCCAGGAGCTCTTTTTCCGAGGTGGACGCGGGCAGGTTGACCTGCCGGGAGAGCATCCCCGCCTCGACGCACGCCTTCCCCTTGTTGCGCACGTAGACGCGGGAGGCCGGGTCCTCCCCCACCAGCACGGCCGCCAGGCAGGGCCGGATCCCCGTGCGCGCGGTGAACGCGGCCGCCCTTTCCTTGATCTCCGCGCGGACGGCGGCCCCGATGGCCTTTCCGTCGATCAGGCTTGCGGGCATGGGACACCCTCCTTCGCTGAAGCTGCGGAGGGCATGCCCCCTCCTGCGAATCGAAGTACTTTTCTAC
>CAYILU010000307.1:0-1824 GCA_964364235.1 uncultured bacterium
GTCGCGGAAGTATCCGCGTTCGGGCGCAACGTCCACGGCGCATGACGGACAGGGGGTTTCCAGGGGGGGGGATGCGGGGCGGCCTCGCGAAGAAGGGGGCGAAGAGGTTCCTGAAGCACGTGCGGGAAGGGAAGGAGATCCTGTTCACGAACACCGGACCGCGCGACACCGGCCAGAGCGACTTCAAGAACCGGTTCACCCTCCGCGACATGGCGCGCCTCGTCCCGCTCTACAACGGGACCGGCTACTTCTCGGTGGAGATCCACGGCGGCGCGCGCTTCCACCAGGACCTTCTGAACAACAAGATCGACCCGTTCGAGGAGGCGGAGATGTGGGCGAGCCGGATGCCCGACGCCCTCACCCAGACGCTCATCCGGTCCACGAACGTCTGGGGGTACCGGATGTACCCCCGAAACGTCGTCCGTCTCGCCGTACGCGCGTTCCTGCCGACGATCGACGTGTGGCGCTGCTTCGATTTCCTGAACTACATCCCGAACATGGCCCCGATCGCCGAGGAGGTTCTTTCCGGGGGGAAGATCTTCGAGCCCGCGATCTCCTTCACGGAGTCGCCCGAGTGCACCGACGCCTACTACCTGCGGGTGATCCGGGAGATCGTGTCGATGTGCGGGGGGACGGGCGGGATCATCCTCTGCATCAAGGACATGGCGGGGGTGGGAAGCCCCGCCCGCATCCGGCGGCTGGTCGACGCCATTCTCCAGAAGCACCCGGACCTTGTCCTCCAATACCACCGGCATGCGACCGACGGGCTGGCGATTCCGGCGATGTCCGCCGCCGCCGAGGCGGGGGCGAAGCTCTTCGACGTCACGGACGACGCCTTTTCCCGGTTCTACGGGCATGTGCCGGTGCGGCCGCTCACGCGGTATCTCCGCGAACTGGGCTTCCCCGTGCGGCTGGACATGTCCCGCGCCGGGGAGGCCTCCGACGTCATACGATCGTTCATTCGGAACTACGAGAAGTTCGAGTCGCAGTACAAGGGGTTCTCCCACGACGTGACCGATCACCGGATGCCGGGCGGAGCGTTCCCCTCCTCCTTCGAACAGGCGGAAAAGGGCGGCTTCCTGGAGCTTATGCCCGACATCCTCAAGGGGATGGCGTACGGGAACCGGATCATCAAGTATTTCGACGTGACGCCGGGGTCGCAGATCACGTGGACCACCTGGGCGGGGATCCTGCAGCGGTTCCACAAGGAGGGCGGGGAACCGAACGTGCGGAAGCTGTTCCAGGCCCTGGAGAAGTACTTCCATGGAGGCGAGCGCCTCGAGGCGCTGTCCCAGGCGGACGAAAACCTGCTCCTGCGTCTCTACTCCGGCGCGACGGACGACCTGAAGAATCTTCTCCTGGGGAGGTACGGCCCGCTCCCGTTCGGCTGGCCGAAGGACTGGGTCTACCGCAGCGCGTTCGGGGAAGGGTGGGAGGAGAGGGTCAAGAGCGAGCGGATCGAGTCCTCGCCGCTGTCGCGCCTCGCCGAAGACAGCCTCGAGAAATCCCGGAGATCGATGGAGGAGGAGCTGGGCCGGCCGCCGACCGACGAGGAGTTCGTCCTCTACCTTATGCACCCCAAGGCGGCGATTGACTTCCTGAAGTTCCGAAAGGATTACGGGGACACGACCGTCCTGCCGACCTCGGTCTGGTTCCGGGGGCTTCGCCGCCCGGGGGACCTGGTGTCGATTCCGCTTGCCGGGAAGCCCCACGAGATCAGGCTCGTCTCCATCGGCGAGGGGGTGGGGGGCGTCAAGCACGTCGTCCTCTCGGTCGACAACATCATGCACGTCTTCCCCGTGGAGCTCCCCGAGGCGGCGCTCG
>CAYILU010000308.1:0-1820 GCA_964364235.1 uncultured bacterium
CGCCCTGGTGATCGCCCCGAACAAGACGCTGGCCGCCCAGCTCTTCGCCGAGTTCAGGGAGCTGTTCCCGGAGAACGCGGTCGAGTACTTCGTTTCCTATTACGACTACTACCAGCCCGAAGCGTACATCCCCCAGACGGACACCTACATCGAGAAGGACTCGTCGATCAACGAGCAGATCGACAAGATGCGCCACAGCGCAACCCGGTCGGTGATGACCCGGCGCGACGTGGTTGTCGTCGCCTCCGTCTCCTGCATTTATGGGCTGGGCTCCCCGGAATTCTACAGCCGGATGACGGTGCGCGTGTCGGAAGGAGCCGTTTTTCCCCGAAACGATCTGCTGCGGCGGCTGGTCGACATCCAGTACGAGCGGAACGACATCGATTTCCACCGGGGGACCTTCCGTGTGCGGGGGGACGCCGTGGAGCTCTTCCCCGCCTGGGAGGAAGACCGTGTCCTGCGGATCGAGTACGAGGAGGACACGATCGCCAGGATCCGCTACGCGGACCCGTTCCGGGGGTCGCGCCTCCACGACGTCCGGGAGACGGTCATCTTCCCGGCAAGCCATTACGTGACCCCGGCGGACCACCTGGAGCGTGCGGTCGCCGGAATCGAGGAGGAGCTGGACGGACGGCTCAAGGTCCTTGCGGCGGAGGGGAAGCCGCTGGAGGCGGAGCGTCTCAAGCAGCGGACCTCCTATGACCTCGAGATGATCCGGCAGATGGGATTCTGCAGCGGGATCGAGAACTACTCCCGGCATCTGGACGGTCGCAAGCCCGGCGAGCCGCCCCATACCCTCATCGACTACTTTCCCGTCGACCATCTCACGTTCATCGACGAGTCCCACATCACCGTCCCCCAGATTTCCGGGATGTACAACGGCGACCGTTCCCGGAAGGAGACGCTCGTGGAGTTCGGGTTCCGGCTCCCCTCGGCGCTGGACAACCGGCCCTTGCGGTTCGAGGAGTTCCACGCGCGGACGGGCCAGGCGGTCTTCGTATCCGCGACTCCTGCCGATTACGAGCTCCGGGAGAGCGGGGGGTCGGTCGCCGAGCAGATCATCCGTCCGACGGGGCTCGTGGACCCCGAGGTCGAGGTCCGTCCCGCGAGCGGGCAGGTGGACGACCTGCTCCAGGAAATCCGGGCGAGGGCCGCGGCGGGGGAGCGGGTCCTGGTGACGACGCTCACCAAGCGGATGGCCGAGGACCTCACCGAGCACTACGAGGGGCAGGGGGTCCGCGTCCGGTACCTCCACTCCGACATCGACACGCTGGAGCGGGTCAACATCCTCCGGAACCTCCGACTTGGGAAGTTCGACGTCCTCATCGGGATCAACCTCCTCCGCGAGGGGCTGGACATCCCGGAGGTGTCGCTCGTCGCCATCCTGGACGCCGACAAGGAAGGGTTCCTCCGGTCGGCGCGCTCCCTCATCCAGACCTTCGGCCGCGCCGCGCGCAACGTCGGCGGGAGGGTGATTCTCTACGCGGACCAGGTGACGGGGTCGATGCGGGAGGCGATCGCGGAGACCGGGCGCCGCCGCGAGAAGCAGAAAACGTTCAACGACCTGCACGGGATCACCCCGGAGACGGTGAGGAAGAACATCGCGGACCCGATCGGGCAGGTGTGCGAGGCGGACTACGTCCCCGTGCCCGCCGACGAGAAGTGGGAGTTCGCCTCCCCGCAGGAGTTGGGGAAGACGCTCAAGAAACTGCGCAGGGAGATGGAGCGGGCGGCGAAGAAGCTGGACTTCGAGCGCGCGGCGGAAATCCGGGACCGGCTGCTTGCGCTCGAAAAAATGGAACTGGCGGCGAGGTAGCGCG
>CAYILU010000309.1:0-1785 GCA_964364235.1 uncultured bacterium
TGCGTTCCGGAACAAGGCGTCGGAAGCCCCGATCGTGAAGAGGTTCCTCGTCGACCTCGGCGTCCCGGAAAACCGGATTCACCTGGAGGGGGAGAGCCGGGACACCCGGGAGAACGCGATTCTTTCGGCGGCGATCCTCCGGAGGGCCGGTTACGCGAGCCCCGTTCTTGTGACCTCGGCGTTCCACATGAGGCGCGCCGTCCTTTTGTTCGAGCGCGCGGGTGTGAAAGCGACCCCGTATCCTGCAGGCTTCAAGACGTGGACCGGGAAGAAGTATGGCCCGGAAGATTTTCTGCCGACCGCAGCCGGACTATTTGAATCCGCAATGGCGATGAAGGAATACCTCGCGCTCCTCTTCTACGGGATTTTCCCGTAAGGAATGCGGCAGGGGAGTCCGCCTACCCCCATCCCCCCAGATAGGCTTCCTTGATCCTCGGGTCGTTCCGGAGCTCCGACGACGGGCCGCCGTAAACGATCTTCCCGGTCTCGAGGACATAGGCGTTGCCGGACACCTTGAGCGCCTGCCTCACGTTCTGCTCCACCAGGAGCACGGTGGTTCCATCCGCGTTGATCTCCCGGATGATCCGGAAGATGTCGGCGACCACGAGCGGCGCAAGCCCCAGCGAGGGTTCGTCCAGGAGAAGGAGCCTGGGCCTGGCCAGGAGCGCGCGGGCGATGGCCAGCATCTGCTGCTCCCCGCCGGACAGGGAGCCCCCGAGCTGCCCCTTGCGGGATTTGAGGATCGGGAATCGCTCCATGACGTCGCCGATGTCCTTCCGGACCCGGCCGTCCTTCCGCTGGTAGGCCCCCATCTCCAGGTTCTCGAGGACGGTCATGCGGGTCAGGATCGCCCTCCCTTCCGGAACCAGCACCATCCCCTTTCGGACGACCTTGTCGGGGGGAAGCGCCGTGATGTCTTCCCCCCGGAACAGGATCCTCCCGGCCGCGGGCTTCAGGACCCCGGAGACCGTCTTCATGAACGTCGTCTTTCCCGCGCCGTTGGCCCCCAGGATGCAGACGATCCCGCCTTCCGGGACGTCGAGGTCGATCCCCTTGAGAGCATTGATGTTTCCGTAGGAGGTCGCAAGACCCCGGACCTCAAGCATCCTGGCCGTCCTCCTCCTTTCCGAGGTAGGCTTCGACCACTTCCGGGTTGTTGCGGACCTCCCCGGGAGCCCCTTCCGCGATCTTCCGGCCGAAATTCAGGACGACCAGCCGGTCGCACACGCTCATGACCAGCGACATGTCGTGCTCGATCAAAAGGACGGTGACGCCGAGGTCCCGGATCTTCCGGATGAGCCGGTGCATCTCGCCGGTCTCGCTCTCGTTCATCCCGGCGACGGGTTCGTCCAGGAGGAGGAGCCCCGGCTCGGCCGCCAGCGCCCGCGCGATTTCCAGGCGCCTCTGGTGGCCGTAGGAAAGCTTCCCGGCGGGGTGTTCTTCCTGGCCCGACAGGCCTGCAAGCGCAAGCAGCTCGCCGGTCTTGTCCCGGATGAGCCGCTCCTCGGTCCTCTGGGCCTTTGTCCGGAAGACGCTCCCCCAGATGCCCGAGCGGGTTCTCGCGTGCCTCCCCACCATGACGTTTTCCTCCGCGGTCATCCGCGGGAACAGGCGGATGTTCTGGAACGTCCGGCTGATCCCCATCCGGGTGACGGCGTGGGGCCTCAAGCCCCCGATGTCCTCCCCGCGGAACTGCACGCGGCCCGCGGTCGGCGGGAACATCGAGGTGATGACGTTGAACAGGGTCGTCTTGCCGGCGCCGTTCGGGCCGATCAGGCCGACGAT
>CAYILU010000310.1:0-1762 GCA_964364235.1 uncultured bacterium
TCGGGAAGGGGATCATCATCGCCGACACGAAGTTCGAGTTCGGGATGGCCGGCGGACAGCTCCTCCTGATCGACGAGGCGCTCACCCCCGACTCCTCGCGCTTCTGGCCCGCCGCCGATTACAAACCCGGCGGCCCGCAGAAGAGCTTCGACAAGCAGTTCGTCCGGGACTACCTGCTCACCCTGCCGTGGAACAAGACCGCCCCGGGCCCGAAGCTCCCCCCCGACGTGGTCGAGAGGACCTCCCTGAAATACCGGGAGGCGCTCCGCATCCTGACCGGGAGGAACATCGAGTAGCGTGACCCGCCAGGGCCCCTTCAAGAAGATCTTCATCGCCAACCGCGGGGAGATCGCCTGCCGGGCGATCCGCCCCTGCCGCGAGCTTGGGATCCGGGCGGTCGTGGGGTACTCCGACTGCGACGAGCTCTCCCTCCACGTGAAGCTCTCCGACGAGGCGGTCCGGCTGGGGCCCTCCCCCGCCAGCATGAGCTACCTGGACATCGAGGTGGTGCTGCGCGCGGCGAAGGACTCCGGGTGCGACGCCGTTTTCCCCGGATACGGCTTCCTCGCGGAGAACCCGGACTTCGCCGAGGCGGTCGAGCGGGAGGAGATGGTCTTCATCGGCCCCTCCGCGCGCGTCATGCGGATCCTGGGCGACAAGATCGCCGCCCGCAAGGCGCTCTCCGCGTCGGGGGTCCCCGTCACGCCGGGCCTTGAGGACGTCGAGGCCGCGGAGCAGGTCATCAAGTTCGGGGACCGCGTCGGGTGGCCCGTCATCATCAAGGCGACCGCCGGCGGCGGCGGGAAGGGGATGCAGAAGGTCTCCTCCCCCTACGAGGCGGAGGAGAAGTTGGAGGCGGCCCGTTCCGTCGCGGAGAAGGCGTTCGGGAAAGGTACGGTCTACGTCGAGAAGTTCATCCAGGGGGGGCGGCACATCGAGTTCCAGTTCCTGGCCGACCGGTACGGCAGGGTCATCCACCTCGGCGAGCGCGAGTGCTCCATCCAGCGCCATCACCAGAAGCTCGTCGAGGAGGCCCCCAGCTCCCTCCTCACTCCGGAAGTCCGGAAAAAGATGGGCGACATCGTGGTCCGCGCGATGAAGGACATTGGGTACGAGAGCGCCGGGACGCTCGAGTTCCTCGTCGACCGGGCGGGGAAGTTCTACGCCCTCGAGGTCAACACGCGGATCCAGGTGGAGCACACGGTCACCGAGATGATCAGCGGGTTCGACATCATCCGGAAGATGTACAAGATCGCCGCCGGGGAGCGGCTGTCGCTCACCCAGGAGGACGTCCTCCTGCGGGGGCACGCCATCCAGTGCCGGATCAACGCGGAGGACCCCAAGAACGGGTTCGCCCCCTCCTTCGGGCGCATCTCCTTCCTGCGGCAGATCAGCGGGCCGTTCATCCGGACGGAGTCGGGCATTTACCAGGGATGGCAGGTCCCGCCGTTCTACGATTCGCTGCTGGCCAAGATCTGCTCGGTGGGCAAGGACCGGAAGACCGCGATCGAGCGGATGCGGCGCGCCCTGCGGGAGTACGAGATCTGGGGGGTCAAGACGACGATCCCGCTTCTACGACGAATCATGGACCATCCCGACTTCGTAAAGGGGGAGATCCACACGGGGTTCATCGAGGAGAACATCGCCGGGCTCACGGAGTACGTCGATGCGGAGGAGGAGATCTTCAAGATCGCACGGTTCGTCGCCGAGGTGTCCGCGTTCGGGCGCAACGTCCACGGCGCATGACGGACAGGGGGTTTCC
>CAYILU010000311.1:0-1760 GCA_964364235.1 uncultured bacterium
GCTGCGCGGGAGCGCCGCGGCAACCCCGGGAGGGCGCCGCGGGAGAGAAGGTGCTTCCCGTCCGCGCCGTGGCAGGCAATGAAACCTGGAACGGGGAGGTGCGGATCCGGGGGTCGGTCGTCGTCCCCAAGGGGGCGACCCTCACGATCCTGCCCGGGACGGTCGTCCGCTTCGAGAAGATCGACGTGGACGGCGACGGCATCGGCGATTCGGAGCTCTACGTCGAGGGGGACCTCGTTGCGGAAGGGACCGTCGAGCGCCCGATCCTGTTCACCTCGGCGGAAAAGGCGCCCGCCACCCGAGACTGGAAGTACCTGTTCATCAACCTCAGCCGGAAAACGGTGCTGTCGCATTGCATCTCGGAGTACGCCTTCTCCGGGGTCCAGGTCCATTTCTCCCGCGCCTCGATTTCCCGCTGCTGGTTCCGGAACTGCGTGGACGGCCTGCGCTTCTCGACGGCAGAGGGGACCTTCGAGCGGAACCGGATGACCGGGAACGTCTACGGCGTCCGTTACGAGGAGCGCAACTCGAAGGTGATCCTCACGCGGAACGACATCACGGGAAACAAGGTTGGGGTCTTCTGCGTGATGGAGTCCCCCGGAAAGATCACGATCCGCGAAAACCGGATCCACGGCAACGACGACTACGACTTCAAGCTGGGGAACCGGCAGCGGGCGGACATCCCGGCGCAGGGGAACTGGTGGGGATCGGGGGATTCCGGTGAGATCCGGGCGAAGATTTTCGACAAGCGGATGGAGCCGGAGCTCGGAAGGGTCTTGTTCGAGCCGTTCCTGACGGTTCCCCCGCCTGTCGTCGACCGGTACTGGAACTGATGGCCGGACGGGAAAGGATCCGGCGTACCCGCCGGGTAAGGGTCCTCCTACCGTGCGTCGCGGCGGGCATTCTCCTGGCCGCGTGCCTCCTTGCCGGAAGCCCCCTTGACGCCCATCCGAACGCCCGGTTCTACAAAGGAGACATCGTCGTCCCCACCTCCTGGGAGGGGGTGATCCGGCTCACGGGGACGGTGGTGATCCGCGAGGGGGTGACGGTCACGGTCGAGTCGGGCACCGAAGTCCTCGTCCAGCCGAACATCGGCGCCGACATCGTCGTCCGGGGCCGTCTCCTCGTGCGGGGGGTCCCCGGGAAGCCGGTTCTCTTCGACACCGCGGGAGGCTGCGCCTCCGGGCCCTGGGGCGGGATCGTTTTCGAGGGCGGCTCGGCGGGCATCCTGGAGCACGCGACGATTCGCTGCTCCTCCAGCGGGATCACGGGGGACCTCACGGGCGTGACGCGATCCGGCGTGGATATCGGAACAGGCCGGTAGGGGATGGCGACCCCATGCTGATTCTTTCACCCGTTGACCGGGCGGCCGAGGTCCCCGCTCTCGTGGACGCCGGGGCGGAGGAGCTTTACGCGGGGTTCGTCCCCCCCTTCTGGTCGGAGGCGTTCGGCCCCGTCGTCACGTGCAACCGCAGGAGTTTCGCGGAGGCAAATGTACCCTCCCTCGATGAGCTGGACGGGCTGATCCTCGCGGCCGCCCTGCGCGACGTCCCAGTCTACCTGGCGTTGAACGCGTCGCCGGTTCCGGAGGAAATGATCCCCCGGATGGTGGAGTTCGTCACGGACCTCGCGCACCGCGGCGTCCGCGGGGTCATCGTCTCCGACCTGTCCCTGCTGCTGGCCCTGCGGGACGAAAAATTCCGGCGGCTCGAACTGCACGCGAGCACGCTTTTCTCGGCGTTCAACGGCGCGGCGGTTGC
>CAYILU010000312.1:0-1753 GCA_964364235.1 uncultured bacterium
ACCTGCGGACTTTTTACGAAGCCGTCCCATTTTTACGACTTTATAAGACTTTTTACGAGGTTGTCTTTCTTTCAAAGCTTTAAATTAGCTGTCCGCCTTTTTATTGTTCCGCGGCTATTTCCCCCTCCGTCAGGTAGCAGGCGGGGTCCGGGGACCAGACGTCTCCCGTCACCGCCTCGGCGCGGGCGCGGAAATTGCCGCCGCAGACGTCGAGCCACCGGCAGGTCGCGCACCTCCCCTTCAGGTGCGGACGCTTGTCCTTGAGTTTCGCCAGCAGGGGATTGGTCATGTCCGTCCAAATCTCGCTGAAGGGACGCTTTCGGACGTTCCCGAAGGAGATCCCCCGCCAGAACTGGTCGGGGTGGACCTCGCCGTCCCAGCTGATGCAGCCGATCCCGTGACCGGAGCTGTTCCCCTCGTTCATCCTGAGGAGCTCCAGGACCTCGGCCGCCCGCTTCGGGTCCTCCTTGAGGAGGCGGAGATAGACGTAAGGGCCGTCGGCATGGTTGTCCACGGTGAGGACCTCCTTCGGAATCCCCCGGGAGAAGAGGTCCCGGGTCCGGTCCATGATCAGATCGAGGAGCGCCCGCGTCTCGGCATGGGTGAGATCCTCCTCGACCAGCTTCGAACCGCGGCCCGAGTAGACCAAGTGGTAGAAGCAGCAGCGCGGGACGTTCTCGGTCTCGAGAAGGTCGAAGATCGCCGGGACATCAGCGACGTTGTGGCGGTTGATCGTGAAGCGGACGCCGACCTTGATACCCATCTCCCGGCAGATCCTGATCCCCTTCATCGCCGCCGCAAAGGCCCCGGCCACGCCCCGGAAGCGGTCGTGCGTCGCCTCCATCCCGTCGAGGCTCACGCCGACGTAGGAGAGGCCGATCTCCCGGAAAATCTTTGCCTTCTCCTCGTTGATGAGCGTCCCGTTCGTCGAGATGACGGCCCGCATCCCGCGGTTTACGGCGAACTGCGCAAGTTCCGGCAGGTCGGGACGCATGACGGGCTCGCCGCCGGAGAAGAGGAGCACCGGGGCGCCGAAGGCGGCGAGGTCGGCGATCATCATCTTGGCCTCCTCCGTCGTCAGCTCGTCCGGGTAGAGGCGGTTCTGCGAACTGGAGTAGCAGTGAATGCAATGCAGGTTGCACCGCCGCGACATGTTCCAGACGACCACCGGCTTCTTGTCCTTCGAGAATTGGAGCAGGTGCGAGGGGAGCTTCCCCGATTCCCGGTGATACCGGAGGACGTCCCCCGGCTCCACCGCCCCGCAGTAAAGTTTCGAAATTCCTATCATGATCTTACACCTTGTCTTTCGTTCCTTTTAACGATTCAAATGAGTTTATTTTCATCCCCTTCGGAAAAGGGAATCAACTTCACCATCGATATTCAGTGAGCGCCTCGACCAGACCGGGGATCGTGTAGCGCTCCTGGAGGATGTCCACGGGAAGGCCCGCCCTCCTGGCCGCTGTTTCGGTCACCGGGCCGATGCAGGCGATCCGGACCTTGGACGGGAGATGAAAATCCGGCCCCATGATCCCGAGGAAATTGGCCACCGTCGAGGGACTCGTAAACGTGATCACGTCCACCTTGTCTTCGGCAAGGAACGACTCCAACTCGGCGGCGTTCCGATCCGAACGGACGGTCCGGTAGGCGGTCACGACATCCACCTCCGCCCCCATTTTCACGAGGCCCTCGGGGATGACGTCGCGCGCCTGCTCCGCCCGCGGAAGGAGAAGACGGCGCCCCCGGAGATCCTCCC
>CAYILU010000313.1:0-1731 GCA_964364235.1 uncultured bacterium
CGGGGAAAGCCGGACCGGCATCGTCCTTGACGCCATCGCCAAGGGGATCAACGTCATTCCATCGTCGAGCTGCGGCCGCCTCTTCGACGCCGTGTCCGCGCTGGCCGGGGCGTGCCGCCGGGCCTCCTTCGAGGGACAGGCGCCGATGCTCCTGGAAGGAGCGATCGGCAAGACGAAAAGCGCGGGGACCTACGGCTACCGCATCGAGAGCAGGGACGGAAGACTTGCGGTAGACTGGAGGGAACTGGTTGCCGGCGTCGTCGGCGACGTCCTGGAGGGCCGGTCCGTTCCCGTCATCGCAAGGAGGTTCCACGACACCCTGGCGGACATCGTCCTGGACGTATGCGGCACGCTGGCGGAGGGAACCGGGGCCCGGCACATCCTGCTGTCCGGGGGCGTCTTCCAGAACCTCACCCTTCTGAGGGCGCTTCTCGCCGGTTTCCGGAAACGAAAAATGAAAGTCCTGACCCACCGGCAGGTCCCGGCCAACGACGGGGGGATCTCCCTGGGCCAGGCGTATTACGCGGCCGATCTGATCGCAGGAGGGTAACAGAGATGTGCCTTGGAATACCCGCCCAGGTCATGGAGCTCACGGAATCGGTGGCCGTCGTCGAGGTAGGAGGCGTCCGGCGCGAGGTCTCCGTCGAGCTCATCGACGACGTCGCGACAGGCGACTGGGTCATCATCCACGCCGGCTTCGCCATCCAGAAACTTGACCCCGAGGAGGCGGAGAAGACGCTGCAGCTGTTCAAGGAGATCGCGGATGCGATACCTTGACGCGTTCCGCGAGCCTTCGCTGGCCCGCGCACTCGTGGAGAAGATCCGGGCTCTCGGGAACGGCCGCCCGCCCGTCCGTGTGATGGAGGTCTGCGGCACTCACACGATGGCGATCGCAAGGAACGGCATCCGGGCGCTTCTCGGGGACGGCGTGATCCTGATCTCCGGGCCGGGATGCCCGGTCTGCGTCACGCCCGACGGATACATCGACGCCGCCATCGCGCTGGGGAGAAGGCGGGAAGTCATCCTCGCCACGTTCGGCGACATGGTCAAGGTCCCGGGAACCTCCTCCTCCCTGGAAAAGGAGAGGGGAAACGGGGCGGACGTGCGCGTCGTCTACTCCCCCCTCGACGCGGTCGAACTCGCCGCCCGGAACCCGAAGAGGGAAATCGTGTTCCTGGGCGTCGGGTTCGAAACGACGGCCCCGACCATCGCCGGGGCGATCGAGGCGGCCGGCCGGAGGGCCCTTGCCAACTTCTCCGTCCTTGCCTCGGTGCGCACGATCCCCGAGGCGATGGACGCCCTCGCCGCGGACCCCGCCGTCCGGATCGAGGGGTTCCTGTGCCCCGCCCACGTGAGCACGATCATAGGGGCCGACGCCTACCTGCCGCTCGTCGAGAAACGCGGCATCCCGTGCGTGGTGGCCGGCTTCGAGCCGCTCGACATTCTCTGCGGCATCTCCATGCTCCTCCTCCAGAAACGGGAGGGCGCGGCCCGCGTGGAAAACGAATACGCCCGGGTCGCCACTTCCGGGGGTAACCGGAAGGCCCTCGCCCTCATCGGGCGCGTTTTCGAAAAATGCGACATCTCCTGGCGGGGGATCGGCGTCATTCCCGGGTCGGGCCTTCGCATCGCCGACGCGTATGCGCCCTTCGACGCGCAGAGGAAGTTCGGGATCACCGTCGTCGATTCCTCCCGGGAAACCCCCTGCCGGTGCGGGGACGTATTGAAAGG
>CAYILU010000314.1:0-1727 GCA_964364235.1 uncultured bacterium
CAGTAGACATGCCCGTATCCGCCGCCGTAGCAGGAGGCTGGTGAGAAATGCGGGCCAAGGGACAGGAGCGGTGCGTATGGCATACGAGGCGCTTGCCAGGAAATGGCGCCCGAAGACGTTCGGGGAGGTCGTCGGGCAGGGGCACATAACCCGCGCCCTCGCCAACGCCATCTCGCTCGGGAAGATCCACCACGCCTACTTGTTCTCCGGGACCCGCGGCGTGGGCAAGACCACCTTCGCGCGGATCCTCGCGAGGGCCCTCAACTGCGAAAAGGGCCCGACGGCGACCCCCTGCGCGGATTGCGCTGCCTGCCGGGAGGTTTTCGCGGGGACGGCCACGGACGTCCAGGAGATCGACGGGGCATCGAACACCGGCATCGACGACGTCCGGCGCCTCCGGGAGAACGCCGCCTACGCCCCTTCCCGCCTGCGGTACAAGGTCTACATCATCGACGAAGTCCACATGCTCTCGAAGTCGGCGTTCAACGGGCTGCTGAAGATCCTCGAGGAACCGCCCCCCCACGTCGTCTTCATCTTCGCGACAACCGAGCCGAACCGGATCCCGGACACGATCCTCTCCCGGGTGCAGCGGCTCGACTTCCGGATGCTCACCGAGGAGGAGATCCTCTCCCGCCTCCAGGACATGGCGTCCGCGGAAAAGATCCTTTGCGAGGGGGACGCCTTGCGCCTGATGGCGCGGTACGCCTTCGGCTCGATGCGGGACGGCCAGTCGCTCTTCGAGCAAGCGGCGGTGTCGGGGAGCGGCCGGATCTCGGCGACCCTCGTGGAGGAGATGCTGGGCCTGGTCGGCACGGAGGCGGCCATCGAGCTGGCGGACGCGGTCGCGTCGGGGAGCGCGGCGGAGGCGATCCGGAAGTTCTCCTCGCTCCTCTCCCGGGGCGCCGACCTCAAGTTCCTCTTCCTGTCCCTCGTGGACGTCCTGAGGGACGCCGCCGTGTGGAAGTTCACGGGAATCGACGACCTGCTGTTCCGCCACTCCCCCTCCTCGCTCGCGCGGGTGAAGGAGCTGTGCGGAAGGAAGAGCCGCGAGGAGTGGATGTTCCTGCTGGACATCGCCTTCCGGTCCGAGAAGGACGTCCTGTCCACGGAGTTTCCGCGGCTGGGGTTTGAACTCCTGCTCCTTCGCCTGGTCAATGCGCCCGCTCTCCTCGACGTGGAGAGGCTGGCGGAGGATGCCCCGCCGGCGCCCGTGTCGAGGGGCGTGGCCGCCGTCGGGGGGACGGAGGCGGCGCAAAAGGCACAGACGACCTACGCCAGGCATCCGTCCGCGGCCAAGGCGGACTCGTCCGCCGTAGCTCCTGCGGGAGCGAAGGCGGAAGCCCGGGCGTCGAAAACGGATTTGTGGGACATGCTCCTGAAAAACCTGGGCGCGAAGAAGAAGACCGTCCTCCTGGGCCTCCTCTCCCAGATGAAGGGGTGGATGGAGGCGGACGCTCTGATCATCTCCTCCCCTCACCAGTTCGTGCTGGACCGGCTCCGCGAAGAGGACAAGTGGCCGGTGCTCCTGCAGGCCGTCTCCGAGGCCGCGGGGAAGAAGGTCGAGGTCCGCCTCTCCGTTTCCGGGGGAAAAAAAAGCCCTGAGCCCGGTGCCGTAGGGAAAGAGGAGAGCCGGACCGAGAAAAGGGCATTATCGGACCCGTTGCTTACGGAGTTCCTCCGGGAGTTCGAGGGGGCGACGGTCCTCGAAGTCCGGCCCGCGCCCCGGA
>CAYILU010000315.1:0-1727 GCA_964364235.1 uncultured bacterium
GGTTAATCTTTCAGGGATTGGTGAGTCATGTCCGACAGCCCCGACGGCGACGTGCGTAACGGGAACGGAGCCACCGACTACACAGGCGAAAACATCCAGGTTCTCAAGGGCTTGGAAGCTGTCCGGAAGCGCCCGGCGATGTACGTCGGGAGCACGGACACCTACGGTTTGCACCACCTGGTGTTCGAGGTGGTCGACAACTCCATCGACGAGGCGATGGCGGGGCACTGCGACACGATCTCCGTGACGATCCACTCGGACAACTCCGTCACGATCGAGGACAACGGGCGGGGAATTCCCATCGACATGATCGCCGAGGAGGGAAAACCCGCAGCCGAGGTCGTGCTGACGGTGCTCCACTCCGGCGGGAAGCTGGCCCGGGCGCGGTACAAGGGCGCGGGGGGGGTGCTCGGGGGGGGGGTGTCGGTGGTGAACGCCCTTTCCGAGACGCTTTCGGCGGAGATCCGGAGGGATGGCGGCGTCCATCGGATCGCCTTCGCCCGCGGGGAAACGGCGTCGCCGCTCGCGGTGGTGGGAAAGTCACGGAAGACCGGGACGAAGATCACGTTCAAGCCCGACACCGAGGTCTTCACGGAGACGGAATTCTCCTTCGACGTGCTCTCCGGGCGACTCCGGGAGCTCTCGTTCCTCAACGCGGGCCTCAAGATCACGATCCTGGACGAGCGCACGGGGAAGACGCACGATTTCCAGTACAAGGGCGGGATCGTCTCGTTCGTCCAGCACCTGAACCGGAACAAGACGCCCCTGCACAACAAGCCGATCTTCATCGAGGGGGAGAAGGACGGCGTCCAGGTCGAGGTTGCGCTCCAGTACAACGACTCCTACCAGGAGACGCTCTTTTCCTTCGCGAACAACATCAACACCCATGACGGCGGCACGCACCTGATCGGATTCCGCTCCGCCCTGACGCGCGGGGTCAACCAGTACGCCAACCAGGGGAACCTGCTGAAAGGCGTCAAGGAGAACCTGACGGGAGACGATCTGCGCGAGGGGCTGACGGCCGTGGTTTCCGTCAAGGTACCCGAGCCGCAGTTCGAGGGGCAGACGAAGAACCGGCTCGGCAACAGCGAGATCAAGGGGCTGGTCGATTCCATGGTCTACGAGAAACTCGCCACCTTCCTCGAGGAGAACCCGCCGGTGGCGCGCAAGATCATCGAGAAGGCGCTCGAGGCCGCGCGCGCCCGGGATGCCGCACGGAAGGCCAAGGAACTCGCGCGCCGGAAGGGAGCGCTCGACTCCGCGGGACTGCCCGGCAAGCTCGCCGACTGCCAGGAGAGGGACCCCGCCCGGTGCGAGCTTTTCCTCGTGGAAGGGGACTCGGCGGGCGGCTCGGCCAAGCAGGCGCGGGACCGGCGGTTCCAGGCGATCCTGCCGCTGAAGGGGAAGATCCTGAACGTCGAGAAGGCGCGTGTCGACAAGATGCTCTCCTCGCAGGAGATCCGGACGATGATCACGGCGCTGGGCACCGGGATCGGCAGCGAGGACTACGACTCGGCCCGCCTCCGGTACGGCAAGATCATCATCATGACGGACGCCGACGTCGACGGCGCGCACATCCGCACGCTCCTGCTCACCTTTTTCTTCCGGAACATGCGCGATCTCTTCGAGAAGGGGAACATCTACATCGCCCAGCCCCCGCTCTACGGCGTCCGGAGAGGGAAGGAGATCACCTATCTCAAGGACGACGCGGCGTTCCGGGACCACCT
>CAYILU010000316.1:0-1704 GCA_964364235.1 uncultured bacterium
GGAGATCGCCCTCGATCAACTCGTACGACTGGCCGTACTTTTCGGCGAATCCGGCTATGTTCCCGCGCTTTCCCGTGAGAAAGTTGTCCAGGACCCGCACTTTGTGCCCGGCGGACAAAAGGGCCTCCGTCAGGTTTGACCCGATGAACCCGGCCCCTCCGGTTACCAGATAATACATGGCCCCTCGCTCATCCTCTTCATCGATGTTTTACTGTTTTTCAAAATCTCTCCCCCTCCGGCTGGGACCTACAGTTTTTAAGAACGTCCCTGTTTTTGTCGAAGTTTTTAAGAACGTCCCTGTTTTACAGTTTTATGATCTTGTTGCCGTTGCAGCCCTTCAGGGCGTTGCGGGTATCGACCACCACCTTCGACTCGCGGACGATCATCTTGCGGTCGAACAGGTCGTGGTCGGTCACCAGGACCACGCAATCCGCTTTCCGCAGGGTCGCCGCCGAGAACTTCTCCGCCTTCATCCGGATCCCGTGCTCGTCGAGGATAGGGACGTACGGGTCGCAGTAGGAGAGCCTCGCCCCCTTGTTTCCCAGCAACTGGAGGATGTCGAGCGCGGGGGACTCCCGCACGTCGCTGATGTTCTTCTTGTACGCCACCCCAAGCATGAGCACCTTCGCCCCGTTCACCGACTTTTTGAACCGGTTGAGCGCGTCGACGACCTTCCCCGCGACGTAATGAGGCATCTGCCCGTTGATCACGCCCGCGAGCTCGATGAACCGCGATTCGAAGCCGTACTGCTTCGCCTTCCAGGACAGGTAGAACGGGTCGAGCGGGATGCAGTGCCCCCCGATCCCCGGTCCCGGGTAGAACGGCATGAACCCGAAGGGCTTCGACTTGGCCGCGTCGATCACCTCCCAGACGTCGAGCCCCATCCGGTCGCACATCAGGGCGATCTCGTTCACCAGGCCGATGTTCACCGAGCGGAACGTGTTTTCCAGGAGCTTGACCATCTCGGCGACGGACGCGCAGGAGACGGGGTGGACGTTTTCGAGCACGCCGGTGTAGAGCGCCGTCGCCACTTTCGTGCACTTCGGCGTCACGCCCCCCACCACCTTCGGGATGTTCCTGGTCGTGAACTGCGCGTTGCCCGGGTCGACACGCTCGGGGGAGAACGCCAGGAAGATGTCCCGCCCGACCTTCAAGCCCTTCTTCTCGAACATCGGGACGAGGACCTCCACGGTCGTCCCCGGGTACGTGGTGCTCTCCAGGACGACCAGCATGTCCTTGTGGATGTATTTCGCCACCTGCTCCGCGGCCGCGACGATGTAGGAAAGGTCGGGGTCCTTCGTCTTGCGCAGCGGCGTGGGGACGCAGATGTTGACCGTGTCCGCCTCCGCCAGCGCCGAGAAATCAGAGGTCGCCCGCAGGCGCCCCGCCGCCACGGCCTCCCGGATCGCCTCCGAGGGGACGTCCCCGATGTACGATTTCCCCGCCTTGATCATCCGGACCTTGGCGCCGTCCGTGTCGACCCCGATCACCGAAATGCCCGCCCCGGCGTATTCCACAGCCAGCGGCAGCCCGACGTACCCCAGCCCGAGCACGGCGGCCGTGAAGTTCTTCTGCTTCAGGCGGGAGAGCAGATCCCCCTGCGCGTTCGATCCCGGCATCTTCCAAAACCTCCTCGTCAGGCTAGCCCGCATTTCTCACCAGCCTCCTGCTGCGGCGGCGGGTAAGGGCCTGTATAAAGCGGTT
>CAYILU010000317.1:0-1702 GCA_964364235.1 uncultured bacterium
GGATCCGCGGCGGGTAAACGATTCGGTGCTCTCGCACCTTCAGCGGATCCTCAACACGCGCCAGGGGAACGTCCCGATCGCCGACGATTACGGCGTTCCGGAATTCGGCGAGTATCTTCAGCTCGGGGGGGAGGCGGTACGGGAACTCGAAAGGGTCCTCCGGGCGACGATCCAGAAGTACGAGCCCCGCCTGAAAGGGGTCCGGGTGGCCTTCGTCCCGCAGGAGGATGACCGCCTGAGCCTGCGTTTCCAGATTTCCGCCCGGCTCGCCTGCGACTCGAGGCACCAGGTCCGGTTCGAGACGACGATCGACTCCGACGGGAAGATCCGTCTCAAGGACTGAAAGCGGGGAGGGATGATCCCCCCGCCAATCCGTTTTTTAAGGGACGTGCGCCGACGATGTTCAATAAATATTTCCAGCAGGAACTGGCCTCGCTCCGGGAGCTGGGGGCCGAGTTTTCCCGGGCGCACCCGGCGCTTGCCCCCATGCTCAGCGGGCCCGCTGCCGACCCGGACGTGGAGCGCCTCCTCGAAGGGGTGGCCTTCCTCACGGGTCTCCTGCGCCAGAAGCTCGACGACGAATTTCCCGAGATCGTCCACGATCTCATGCAGGTCCTGTTGCCGCACTACCTGCGTCCCCTGCCAGCGACCACGGTGATCGCCTTTTCACCGAAGCCGACCCTGAAGCAGCCGATGACCGTCCCCGCTGGAATCCACGTCGGGTCCGTGCCGGTGGAGGGGACGACCTGTTATTTCCGCACGGCATACGAGGTCGAGGTCCACCCCCTCGTCCTCCTCGAGGCTTCGTACACGCGGCCGCCGGGGAAGGCGGCCGTCATCAGGCTGCTCTTCGAACTCACCGGCACGAAGCTCTCCGACTGGCAGCCGAAGGGGCTCCGGATGTTCCTCGCCGGGGATCATTCGGCGGCGGCGGACCTCTACCTCCTCCTGCGTAGAAACCTCCGGCGGATCCTGGTGACGCCCGTCGGCAAGGGCGCCTCGGCCGAGCTTCCACCGGATTGCCTGGTCCCCGTGGGTTTCGGCGAAAAGGAGGGATTGATCCCGTACCCCTCCCAATCCTTTCCGGGATACAGGGTCCTGCAGGAATACTTCGTCGCCCCGTCGAAGTTCCTCTTCCTGGACATCACGGGGTGGGACCGTTGGCGGGAGAGGGGAGACGGCACCCGCTTCGAGGTCGCCTTCGAGCTCGACGAAACCGGCATCCCCCCGCAGAAGATCAAGCGGGAGAGCTTCGCCCTGTTCGCCACGCCGGCCGTCAACGTGTTCCCGCACGACGCCGATCCCATCTCCCTCGACCACCGGAGCGCGGAGTACCTCGTCCGCCCCTCCGGGTCGAACACCGCCCATTACCAGGTCTTCTCCGTCGACAGCGTCGTCGGGTTCGTCCAGGGTACGGCGCAGGAGCGCAAGTACGCGCCGTTCGAGCTCTTCAACCCGGATCACCGCACCGTCCCCGTGTATCACACGTCGCGGAGGCCCTCGGTCAGGCTCTGGAAGTTTCGCCGCCGGGCCTGGATGATTTGATCCAGGTCGATGGCATTCAGAATCCGCCCGCTCCAGCCGCTCATGCCTTCGAGAAATTTGAAGTAATAGTAATTGTCAGGGTAGTCGACCACGATCGACTTGTCGAGCCCGGCGGCATGACCGCGCCACGACACTCCGGCCTTCTGGAGGCACCACT
>CAYILU010000318.1:0-1692 GCA_964364235.1 uncultured bacterium
GAGACGGGAAGATCTTCGTCTTCGACCTCGAGGAGGTCGTCCGCATCCGGACGGGCGAGCGGGGGCGGGAAGCCCTGTAGGCGGCAAGCATGAAAAACCGGCTGCCGCATCATCCTGCTGGCGGCAGCCGGCACCCATTTCCGTTCCTGTAAGGGAGACCCGTGAATCCTGCGGACCCGATCGCTTTAGGTCTTGCCCTCCCGTTCTGGGCGGTCCTCCCCTTCATGGGTTTTCTCCTGGCCATAGCTCTCTTCCCTTTGATCGCTCCCCGGTTCTGGGAGCGGCACTTCGGGAAGGTGAGCGCGGCCTTCGGTGTCCCGGTGGCGGTGTGGTTCCTCGTTATCGCCCCGCGCGAGCTATTTCACACGGCCCTCGAGTACACCTCTTTCCTCGTCCTGTTGGGCAGCCTCTTCACGATCTCCGGGGGGATCCTGCTCCGAGGGACAATCCGGGGTACGCCGGCGGTCAACTGCGCTTTCCTGGCCGCGGGGGCGGTGCTCTCCAACCTGCTGGGAACGACCGGTGCATCGATGCTCCTCATCCGGCCGCTCCTCCGCGCCAATTCGGAGCGGAAGAGATCGGCCCACGTCTACGTTTTCTTCATCTTCGTCGTGGCCAACATCGGAGGAGTGCTCACCCCTATCGGCGACCCGCCGCTCTTCCTCGGCTACCTCAAGGGGGTCCCGTTCTTCTGGACAGTCCGGAACCTGTGGAGCTACTGGTTTACCGCCGCGGTGATCGTCATCGGGGTTTTTTACCTTCTCGACCGCATGGCCGAGCGATCGGAAGGGAAGGACAGGCGCGTGGAGACGTCCGATTCATCGGGAAGAAAGCCGCTCATGCTGGCAGGGAAGCGGAACTTCCTCTTCCTGGGGACGGTCATCACCGCCGTCTTCCTTCCCACACCCATCCGGGAGACGGTGATGCTGGCGGCGACGATGCTCTCTGTGTGGAAGACCCCGGCTTGGATCCGCCGGGAGAACGAGTTCACATACCACCCGATCGAGGAGGTAGCAATCCTGTTCGCCGGGATCTTCGCGACGATGATCCCGGCCCTTTTGATTCTGAAAGCCCGAGGCGGGGAGCTGGGCGTCACGGAACCCTGGCACTTCTTTTGGGCGGCGGGGATGCTCTCCAGTTTCCTGGATAACGCCCCCACGTATCTTACATTCTTCTCCCTTGCACAGGGGCTGGGGGGAACTGCCGACATTGTCGGGATCTCCGCCCCGATCCTGCGCGCGATCAGCGCGGGAGCGGTCTTCATGGGAGCGAACACCTATATCGGGAATGCGCCCAACTTCATGGTGAAGGCGATTGTGGAGGCCTCCGGGGTGCGGATGCCCTCCTTCTTCGGCTACATGACCTATTCGTTCGCGGTCCTGCTCCCCGTCTTCGCCATCATCACGTGGCTTTTCGTGTAAGGAGGGGCAGGAAATCCTGACCCGGAGGAGTGGAGTGCCGGGCAAGGTGGGGGGCATACCCCCTACCTTTTTCCCTAAAAATGTCGTCTTTACGACATTTTTGACGCCTTGCTGCGTTCGCGCCCCCATCATTCCCTGGGTCTTCCATCGGTCCGTTAGCCCTTGTCCCGAAAGAGGTTAGCGGCAGACTGCGGGGCGGGACAGCACTCTGGCATACCTCCTGCTTAACATATTCCCGCACTGCTGTCCCAACGTTGAATGCGCCTGAATC
>CAYILU010000319.1:0-1674 GCA_964364235.1 uncultured bacterium
GATGCACTCGTGAGCGCGGGCATCAGCAAGAACCGCGTGCGCAGACTCTCAAAGCCCGCGTCGCAAGGAAACGGCGAGGGGCAGAGCGTCACGTTCGTCCTCGCACAGAAGCCGTTCTAAGGAGACACAATGGGAAACCCCCGACTGATCGACAAGAAAACGTTCCGTCGAAGGGTGATCCTGCGCATTGCCGGGCACCCGCTAACCACCTGGAGTGCAGTGGCGTCTGCCGCCGCAGTCACGGTTGCAATGATCGGAAACGATCAGGCCATCCCGCTGTTCGTGGCCTGCGGGTTCCTCGCGCAGTTCCCGTTCTCCGTCTACTACCTGTTCTCCACGCAGATCCTGCCCCCGAAGTTCCGGGGCACCGCGTACGCGTTCAACAACACGATCAGCATCATCGGCGGGGCGGTCTCCCCGGCGCTGGCGGGACTCCTCCTCGACGTCACCGGCTCGTTCTTCGCCGCCTTCCTCATGATGGCGGTGACGGCGCTCCTCGGCCTCGTCCTCTTGGCGGCGGTGCGGGAACGCTAGCGGTCTTCCGGGGCGGCGGTCCCCGTGATGCGGACGCGGAGGGACGGGTCGCCGCGAAGCTCCTCCTGCGGCGGCAGCGACTTGGCGGCGAGCTCCGCGTACGTCCGCCAGGAGGCCTCGATCCGGATGCGGTGGTGGTCCTGCACCTCCCCAATCCGCTTCGCGGGGACGCCCGCGACGATCGACCCGGGCGGGAACACCGCGCCCTCCGGGACGACGGCGCCCGCCGCCACGATGGAACCGCCGCCGATCTTTGCGCGGCTCGTGATCGTCGCGTTCATCCCGATCAGGCAGTCGTCCTCCACGACGCACCCGTGGACGACGGCCCCGTGCCCGACCGTTATCCGGCTCCCGAGGAGGGTGGGCATGCCCGCGTCCCCGTGCACGACCGCATTGTCCTGGATGCTGCAGTCCTCCCCGATCGCGATCCGGTCCATGTCCCCGCGGACGACGGCCCCGTACCACACGGACGAGCCCCGGCCGATCGCGACGTCCCCGACGACGACGGCGGTGGGCGCGACGTAGATCATCGCCGCCGCGAAGGCGGTCCCGGGAATCAACCTTCGCCACGATTCCCACCCGTGCGAACCAGAGGGGAAGGGTCATTAACCCAACGCCCGCCTCGGAACCCATGGTGCGCGCGAACGGGACAGCGAAGGGGATGGACGGCTCCCTCCTCACCGGCCTCTTCGTCATCGGCGCGGGGATCCTCGGCCTCCTCGTCCTCCCGTACGCGCCGCCGAGCCTCGCGCACGGCCTCGTGCCCTCCCTCCTCGTCGTGACGATCGTGACCGCCGGGGTGTGGATCGCCCTCCGGCTCCTGGGCCCGGTGTTCGAGCGGGTGACGGCGTCGAAGACGGGGAGCCACGCGCAGGCCCGCTCGACGTGGCGCGTCGTGAGCTACGTCGTCCTCTTCGGGGTCCTCGTCGGCCTCGTCTTCGCGTTCCTCGGGGACGTCGCGACCACGGCGCTCGGCCTCGGCCTCCTCGGCGCGGCCCTCGCGTTCGTCCTGCAGAAGCCCCTGCTGAACGTCGTGGGCTGGTTCCTGATCAACTACCGCCATGTGTACCGGATCGGGGACCGGATCGAGGTGAGCGGCGTCCGCGGATACGTGACGGACGTCAACCTGATGTACACGGA
>CAYILU010000320.1:0-1669 GCA_964364235.1 uncultured bacterium
ACGGCGGGGAACCCCGACCCGGGGTACGCGTACATGAAGGTCAGCGGCACGACCAACTACCAGGACGGGATCGAGTCGATCAACGGAACCGGGACGGTCTACACGCGGCTGGTCCCCGATATGCAAGATTCCGGGAAGCGGGACTTCGAATTCGAGAGGGCGATCCTGAGTCTCAAGAACGCCAAGAACGTCAGTTTCGATCTCGGATGGGATAAAAACCTGAGCACGTTCGTGACGACCCTCGGCGGGTCGCTCTATTTCCATCCGGCGGCAGGGTCCGACACGACCTTCGGCACCGTCGGCGAGGTCGCCGGCATACCGAGAATCACATGGTCCGACGGGACGTTTGAGTCGCTGCCTTAAGGAGTTGTTTCAACTCCGGAAAGGAGGGGGCGGGCGCCCCCTCCTTTCCTTTTTCCTTCTCCTCGCGGCGCTCGTTCCAACGACGCTCTCCCCCCTTGCCGGGCGGGCCAACGCGGAACTTTTCAGCCCGGTGATGCAGCGCCCGAACCCCGCGTCCCTTTCCGCGCCCGACAACGTCTGGGCGTTCGGTTTCCGGCAGGGCGCGTTCCTTGGGAACCGGATGCTTCCCCTCGACCCGTTCTTCCACCGCTGGGAGGGGCCTGTCCATATCGAGGAGAGAAACATTGTCCATTCGCGGGCTCTCGTCGAGGTTTTCGCCGGCAAGGGTGGCTGGGAAGTGTCGCTCGGGGTCCGCGAGGAGATGTCCCTCCTGGGGAACCGGGACAGCGCGGAGGTCATCCGTCTGATGAAACGGAAACAGGACCTCCCGACGGGGAACCGCTATGACATCGACCTCAAGATGTCCGGTTTCGTGGGTGAGGAGCTGCGTGTCGCGAGGAGTTGGAATCTTACGGAGGTTCCCGGCTTCTCCGTCGGGGCGGGACTCGGCCTGATCCACGGGGAGCGCATCCAGGACGGAAAGATCGACGGGGCGCTCTCGGTGACCGGCCGCAGGGCGTACGACTTTGCCCTCAACCTGAACTACTTCTACGACGTCAACTACCTCTACGACGTCTCCCTCGACCGCAAGGGATTGGAGGGGTACGGTTTCGCAACCGATGTCGGAATGCGATACCGGCGCAAGGCCTGGGACCTCTCCCTGCGCGCCGAAGACCTCCTGACCCGGATCTACTGGAAACGGGCCAATGTCACGGAGGCCTTCGCCGGCAACGGCCGGAGATACTTCGATACCGAGGGGTTCGTCCATTACGATCCGATCATCACGGGGTTCGAGGGAAAGAGGAGCGTGACGCAAAGGATCGAACCGAAGGTGGCGGGGGAGGCGACGTACTCCGGGGAGCACGCCGGGCTGACGATCGCCTCGAACTGGATGCGGGATATCGTGTTCCCGAGGGCGGCCGTCGGCCTTCGCGGATCTCCGGAGAGCGGATGGTGGAGACTGGGGTACGACCTGTACTTCCGGATGGGAGGGATCCAGTACGAGGGGAAGAACGGGGGGTTCGCGGTATTTTCCGACGCCCTCAGCCTCAAGAAAATCGGCGCCGCGGGGGTGCAGGCCTCGTTGCGGTGGTGACCTGAATTCAGAGGTTCTGCCACACCCCCACGACGCGCCCCACGATGAGGTCGCCGCCGGTGACGGATTCGATATCGTAAGCGGGATTCTCCGACACCAGCAGGATCGTCT
>CAYILU010000321.1:0-1669 GCA_964364235.1 uncultured bacterium
AACCGCCGTTCCGATTAGATACCGACCGGTCTGTTTATAGCATCGTGGGCGAGAATAGTCAAGTCGGATGGAACAGTCGGATGGAACCGGCGGAGGTCGTGGCGGCGATACGGGAAATCGCAGGCGGTTGACGGGGCGACGCGGCGGACCTGGCAAAGTTCGGCGTGATCGTGGAACCGGTTTGCCCCCCGGCGGATCCATTCCCTTGTAAGATGCAGGGAGGGAACATCCCGGCACGAGGCCGCTCCTGCGCATCCATGCGCGCGCGGCACTTGCCCATCCATGGGCTTCGGAGGGTGGAACATGAAACGGAGACGGCTGGCGGCGGTTTTGACGGCAACGGCGGCGCTCTTCGCGGTGCTGGTGCCGTTGCATGGCGCCCGGGCGGCGAAGGATACGGCCGGGGAAGCGGCGCGGAAGGTGACCTCCACCGAGGGGGACCGCATGTCCGCGGAGATCACCGTGTACAACGTGGGGCTGGGACTGGTGAAGGACCGCAGGAATGTCTCCCTGGGGCAGGGGGAGAGCACCCTCCTCTTCATGGACGTGGCATCCCAGGTGATTCCTTCCAGCGTTTCCGTGCGCTCCGTTACGGAAGGCGACGCCGTGTCGGTCCTGGAGCAGAACTACGAGTACGACCTCCTCTCCCCCACGAAGCTGCTGGAGAAGTATGTCGGGAAGACCGTCCGGATCCGGTACCGCAGCGCGTACACGGACCGGGAGGACGAGCGGGAGGCGAAGGTGCTGGCGTACAACGACGGCCAGCCCGTGCTCATGATCGACAACGAGGTGACCTTCGGGGTCCCGGGGACCTACATTTTTCCCGAGGTCCCCGGGGACCTGATCGCCCGGCCCACCCTCTCCTGGATGCTCGCCGCGAAGACGGCCGGAAAGCGGGAGCTGGAGGCGCTCTATCTCACCAGCGGCATGACATGGCGGGCCGACTACGTCCTGGTGCTGGGGGCGGAGGAGAGCCTCGCCGACCTGTCCGGGTGGGTGACGCTGGACAACCGCAGCGGGGCGACGTTCCGCAACGCCCGGCTCAAGCTCGTGGCCGGTGACGTGAACCGCGTCCGCGAGGATCTCGGCAGGAGGGAGTACCCCGCGGCGGCGAAGGCGGCGGTGATGGCCGAGGCGGCCCCCCAGTTCAGGGAGTCGGAGCTGTTCGAGTACCACCTCTACTCCCTGGAGCGGCCGACGGACGTCAAGAACAACCAGTCCAAGCAGGTGGGGCTGCTCGCCGCGGAAGACGTCCCCGTGAGGAAGGAGTATGTCTTCTACGGGGCCGACCGCTATTATCGATCCCAACATACGGGGGACATCGCCCGGAACCAGAAGGTGCCCGTATTCCTCCTGTTCCGGAATGACAAGGCTTCGCGGCTCGGGATGCCGCTCCCCAAGGGGATCGTCCGTGTGTACAAGCGGGACAAGGATGACGCCCTGCAGTTCGTCGGAGAGAACTCCATCGACCACACGCCGAAGGACGAGAAGGTCCGGCTGATGCTGGGGGATGCCTTCGACGTGGTGGGCGACCGGAAACAGACGGAGTGGAAGGCGCTCTCGGGAAACACGTACGAGGCGGCCTACGAGATCTCCCTGCGGAACCACAAGAAAGAGGGGATCACGGTCCGGGTGGTGGAGCCCATACCCGGGGACTGGAAGATCCTGG
>CAYILU010000322.1:0-539 GCA_964364235.1 uncultured bacterium
GAGCACGCGCGGGCTGGCGACCTGGCTCACGCTTTCGATGGCCGCAAGGCTCGCCCCGGCATTCACGAACACCAGGCTCCCCGGCATGATCCCGAACAGCGTGCCCACGGCGTAGGTCCGAAGAGGAAGTCCCGTGACGCCGCACGCCAGGTTGACCAGGAAGAAGGGGAACGCCGGGACCAGTCGCAGGAAGAGGAGATAGGAGAGCCCGTTTTCCCGCAGGCCCCGGTCGATCCCCTCCATCCGCCCGCCGAACTTGCTTACAACCCAGTCCCGCAGCAGGGTGCGGCTGACCAGGAATGCCAGGACGGCCCCGATGGTGGCGCCCGTCACGACGAACAGCGTCCCCTGGATGACCCCGAAGACCGCGCCCGAGGCGAGGGAAAGGATGGCCGCCCCCGGCAGGGAGAAGGCAGTCTGGGCGATGTAGATCAGGACGAACCCGGCGGCGAACAGGAAGGCGTGCGCGGCGCGCAGTTCCTCCAGGCGCGCCCGGTTCGCCTTCAGGCTTTCCAGCGTCAGGTACCTTCCCAGGTCCA
>CAYILU010000322.1:549-1657 GCA_964364235.1 uncultured bacterium
GTCCAGATAAAAAAAGGCGCCCGCGACCGCCGCAAACACCAGGAGAATCGGTATTTTCCCGGCCTTCATCCGGACGCTTCCTCCGGCGTGCAGGCGCGGCCCTTGAGGTCGAACAGGAACCGGAGGATCCTCCTCGTCCGGTCGCTGAACAGCTTCTCGGAGTAATACGACCCTGCGGCTTTCTTCGATATTTCCGCAAGGGTCGGGTAGGCGTGGATCGCGCCGGCCAGGGTGGAAAGCTTCACCCCCCCGTTGATGGCGGCGACCCACTCGTGTATCAGCTCCCCGGCGTGCGGACCGGCGATCTGGCATCCCAGCAGGCGGCCCGACGCGGGACGTTGGTCCGCATCCGGGCGTCGGCGGGCACCCCTCGCGGGGAGAAATCGACTCCCGCGGCGGTAAGCTGCAGCCCTTCCACGTTCGGTTTCCGACCGGCGGCCACCCGGTGGAAGATCGATTCCGGGAAGCCCGAACTCCTTCGCACGGCGGGCGAGGGACCACACTCCCGCCGTCCGGATCAGCGTCTTCGAGGGGACGCACCCGAAGTGGAGGCAGTCGCCCCCCAGCTTCTTCGCCTTTTCGATCAGGACCGTCTTCGCACCGAACTGCGCCGCCCCCGCCGCCGCCGTGAGGCCCGCCGCACCGCCGCCGAGGATCCCGAGGTCGTAATCGTACGCCGCCATGTTCGCCTCCTGCTGTTTCAATGTAATGAGATGAGGGCCGCCCGCCAAGGGTTCCTCTTTCGTTGCCGGGAAAAACTTCTTCCTTGCCCTTTTCTCAAAATGTGGCTACAATGGCCACATACAGGAGGTTCGACATGCACGTCGTCGGGGTGCGGGAACTGAAGAACAGATTGACCCATTATCTGTCTTTGACGCGACAGGGAGTGCCGGTCATCGTCACGGACCGGAGCGAGCCTATCGCCGTGCTTCATGGGCTCGACCAGGTCGAGGAGACGGCGGGGACGGAAGAACGACTGGCATCGCTTGCCCACATGAAGCGCCTGCGGATGCCGGCGGATCGCTCCCCGTTCCAACCGGTTCGTCGTGCACGCGGAGGCAGGAGAGCATCCGACCTGATCATCGAGGAGCGGCGATGATCTATCTCG
>CAYILU010000323.1:0-1654 GCA_964364235.1 uncultured bacterium
GCGCGGCCGGGGAGATGCTGGGGTACGACGAGGGCGAGCTGATCGGGATGGACTTCCTGCGCCTGATCCCACCCAGGTACGGCAACAGCTGGGAGCAGGTCGAGCGCTACGCCGCATCCGGGATCGGAAGCGCGCCCGTCGTGGGGAAATCCGTGGAGATCCCCCTCCTCTGCAAATCGGGGCGGGAGATAACGGTCCTGATGTCGATGGCGGAGAAGCAGGCGGGCGGTGAGAAGACCTTCACCGCGATCATCCGGGACATCTCCGGGCGGAAAGCCGTTGAGGAGGAGCTCCGGATCCTTTCGATCACGGACACCCTGACCCGGCTGTACAACCGGCGGCACTTTTACTCCCTGGCCCAGAAGGAGCTGGACCGGGCGAGCAGGACCAAGGTCGTCTTCTCCCTCCTCCTCGCCGACATCGACAATTTCAAGAGGTACAACGACACCAACGGCCATGTCGAGGGGGACCGGGTGCTCACGGCAATTGGGGATCTGATGCTGAAGAACTTCCGCACCATGGACTCCTGCTTCCGGCTGGGGGGTGAGGAGTTCCTCGTCCTTCTGCCCGAGTCGGGGGCGGTCGGGGCGATGGTCGCCGCGGAACGGCTCCGGATCCGGTTCTCCGAGCTGGAATTCAGACCGGTGCACGGGGGGGGCATGCCGGTCACCATAACGGTGTCGATCGGGATCTCGGAGTACCACGAGGGGGATTCCCTCGAGGACATGGTGCGGTACGCCGACATGGCGATGTACTCCGCCAAGAACGAGGGGCGCAACCGCACCGTGAGCCACGAGTACCTCCGGAACCGGCTGATCGGATTATCGAACCCCGCCCGCTGACCGGCGGGACCCGAAAAACGACGGAACTCCCGAAACCGACCGGGCAGTACGCTTTCCCGAAACGTGGTAGGGGTTTCCCGTATCCAATAAGAGTGAGGACGCCTGCATGTGCCGGATGATCGCATTCGCCTCCGCGGAGCCGCTGGATGCAACCCCCTACCTCGCCCGCCTCGCCGACTTTTCCCGGAACGGAAACCTCGTCGAGGGGTGGGAGAAGCGCTCCGGGGGGAACCACCCGGACGGGTGGGGGATCGCCTATCTGCAGGGGGGCGAGATCCGGGTTCTTCGCAGCGGAAAGCCGGCCTGCGCCGACCCGCTGCTCGGCGAAACCCGGGTGCGGACCGACCGCTTTCTCGGACACGTCCGGTACGCCTCCAACACCGCGACGGTGAACGCCGTGAACGCCCACCCCTTTCTCGCGCCCGGGGCGGCCCTGGCCCACAACGGGACCTTCCGTGGGACGGTCGGCGAGGAGGCAGACGCCCGAGGCGTCAGCGACACGCTCGTGTTCCTCGAGCGCCTGGCAGACCGGTGGAGGGAGAGGACGCTACCCTCGCTCCGCGAGGCGCTATCGGGGATGCTCGGCGATCCCGGGCTCGTGGGGGATTATTCCGCGGCGAACCTGCTGATCGCATCTGGCGACGCGCTTTTCGCACTGAGGAAATACCGGAGGAACGAAAGCTACTACACCCTTTTCCTGAGGGCGACGCCAGGGCGGGTGGAGGCGGCGAGCGAGCCTCTCGACGACGCCCCCGGTTGGGAGCCGATGGGCAACGGCCTGCTGGTCGAGCTCGACCCGCGGGCCCCCCGGT
>CAYILU010000324.1:0-1632 GCA_964364235.1 uncultured bacterium
GAAGGAGGACCCGGCGGTCCTGCGCCGGAAGCAGCACGCCTTCGGCTACACCGAGGAGGAGCTGAAGATGATCCTCGCCCCGATGGCCTCCCAGGGCCAGGAGCCGGTGGGCTCCATGGGAGACGACGCTGCGCTGGCCATCCTTTCGAACCACCCGCAGCTGCTCTTCTCCTACTTCAAGCAGCTCTTCGCGCAGGTCACCAACCCGCCGATCGACCCGCTGCGCGAGGAGCTGGTGATGTCGCTCAAGAGCTTCGTGGGTCGCGAGCGGAACCTCCTGGACGAGACCCCCGAGCACTGCCGCCAGCTGAAGCTCACCCACCCGATCCTCACGCCGGAGGACATGGTCCGCCTCCGAAAGGCGACCCACGCCGAGATCGTGGCGAAGGACATCGACATCCTGTTCCCGGCGGGCGGCGACGGGGGGGCGCTCTCCAGCGCGCTCACCTCCGTCTTCATCCAGGCGGAGAAACACATCGCCGCCGGGGCGACGCTCCTGATCCTCACCGACCGCAACGTCGACAAGGACCGGGCCCCGATCCCGTCCCTCCTGGCGACCGCGGGACTGCATCACCACCTCATCCGCCGGGGCCTGCGTACCCGGGCCGGCATCATCGTCGAGACGGGCGAGGCGCGGGAGGTGATGCACTACGCGCTGCTCATCGGCTACGGGGCGAACGCCATCTGCCCGCACGTCGCGTACACCACCGTGCGCGAGATGGCGGAGGGCGGTGAGCTCGAGAGGCCCATGCTTCCGGGGGACGCGGTCGACAACTACGTCACGGCCATCAAGAAGGGGCTGCTCAAGACCCTCTCCCGGATGGGGATCTCGACGCTGCGGGGGTATTTCGGGGCGCAGATCTTCGAGGCGGTGGGACTCGCGAAGCGCCTCGTGGACCGGTTCTTCTGCGGGACCGCCTCCCGCATCGAGGGGATCGACCTTTTCGGGGTTGCGGCGGAGACCGCCGCAAGGCACCGCCGCGCCTTCCCGAAGAACGGGGAATACAGCGAGCTCCTGGAGACCGGCGGGGTGTACCGCGTCCGGGACGGCGGGGAGAAGCACCTCTGGACGGCGGAGTCCATCTACAAGCTCCAGCTGGCCACGCGCATGGACGACTACGGCGTCTTCAAGGAGTACACGGGCCTGATCGACGACCAGTCCCAGGGGAAGGCGACCCTGAGGAGCCTCTTCACGTTCCGGAAGGGGAACCCGGTGCCCCTCTCGGAGGTCGAGCCGGTGGAGCGCATCTTCCCCAGGTTCTGCACCGCGGCGATGTCGTACGGGTCGATCAGCAAGGAGACTCACGAGACGATCGCCGTCGCGATGAACCGCATCGGCGGTCGGAGCAACTGCGGGGAGGGAGGGGAGGACCCGGCGCGCTACGTCCCCCTGCCCAACGGGGACAGCCTGCGCTCCCGCATCAAGCAGGTCGCCTCCGGGAGGTTCGGCGTGACCACCGAGTACCTCGTCAACGCCGACGAGCTCCAGATCAAGATGGCGCAGGGGGCCAAGCCGGGCGAGGGGGGACAGCTCCCCGGCCACAAGGTGAGCGAGGAGATCGCACGCGTGCGGCACACGACGCCCGGGGTCACGCTCATCTCCCCCCCGCCGCACCACGACATCTACTCCAT
>CAYILU010000325.1:0-1631 GCA_964364235.1 uncultured bacterium
GGCTCTAATCCCGTTTCGCTGCGATTTCGACCCGGCCCGGATTCCCCAGGATCTCTTCGATCTTCCGCCCGAGCTCGCGGCGCCGGAACGGCTTCTGCAAAAAGCCCCCGAACCCGCTTGCGACGATCTCGCGGACCCTCCCGCTCTCGTCGTACCCGCTGGCCAGGATCGCGCGCACCCCGGGAGAGATCCGCCGCATCTCCGCGAAGACCCGGTCCCCGGTCATCCGGGGCATCATGAGGTCGAGCATCACGAGATCGATCTCGCGGAAGCGCTCCCGGAACAGCTCCACCGCCTCGACCCCGTTCCGGGCCTCGATCACGCGGTAGCCGAACGACTGCAGCATGGCGCACACCACTTCCCGGACGTCGTCCTCGTCGTCGGCCACGAGGATCATGCCCGCTCCCCGGGGAACGCCCGCTCCGTTGTTCTCCTCCACAGCCGGAATCCCCGAAGTGGCGGGGAACGCGATCCGGAAGGTGGTCCCCTTCCCCGGCTCCGACCGGACGAGGATCTCCCCGTCGTGGCTTTCCACGATCCCCCGGACGGCGGCCAGCCCCATCCCCCGCCCGATGAACTTCGTGGAGAAGAACGGCTCGAAGATCCTGTCGAGGGTGTCCCCGGCCATCCCGCATCCCGTGTCGGAGACCTCCAGCACGGCGCGCGGGCCGGTGACCGGATTGCCCGAGCGAACCTGCCGTGCCGCTCCTTTCCCGGCGGTCCCGGCCCCTTCTCCGGGGCCGGCCGGCGGATCCCCATTCCTCCGCGTGCGGACCGTGAGGACGCCGCCTTCGGGCATCGCCTCCCCGGCGTTGAGGCACAGGCTCATCACGACCTGCTTGAGCTGGGCGATGTCGGCAAGCATCGGGGGGACCCCCTCGTCCAGGTCGAGGCGAAACTCCACCGACGCGGGAAGCGCCGCCTTCAGGATAGGCACGCCCTCCAGGACCGCGTGATTCAGGAATACGACCGTGGGGGCGTGCTTCCCCTTGCGGGCGTACGCCAGGAGCTGGTGCGTCAACTCCACCGCGCGCCCACCGCTCCGCTCGATCATGGCGAGGTAGTTCTGGGCCTCCGGATTTCCGGCAAGCAGCAGCGCGAGCATCTCCACCGCCCCGTTGATCCCGAGGAGCAGGTTGTTGAACTCGTGGGCTACGCCGCCGGCCAGCATCCCGATGGTCTCCAGCTTCTGGCTCTCGAACAGGCGGTTCTCCATCTTCTTCCGCTCGGTGACGTCGCGCGTTACTCTCAGTATCTGGCGGACCGCCCCACGCTCGTCGAGTACCGGCGACGAAACCGTTTCCACCTCCATGAAGGCCCCGTCCTTCCCGCGGAGCCGGTGGAGGAGGGTGAGGGCCGGGACTTCCCCGGAAACCAGGCGCCGGTTCCCCCCCTGGAATCTCTCCTGGTCGTCGGGGTGGAGGAAAGCGGAAACCGCCACTCCCATCATCTCCTCGGGGCGATAGCCCAGCATCCGGCGCGCCGCGGGGCTGGCGTAGAGGTACCTGCCGGCGAGGTCGTGCAGGGAGATGAAGTCGAGGGCGTTGTCGGCCAGGAACCGGTAGCGGGCCTCCGATTCCCGCAGCCGCCCCTCCATCCTGCGGCGCTCGAGAGCGGCGGAAAGGATCGGG
>CAYILU010000326.1:0-1630 GCA_964364235.1 uncultured bacterium
TCCTCTCGGAGGCGATCGAGACCGTCAAGGACGTCGGGTACAAGCTGCGGGAGGACTGAAGGCTTGCGGGCCCGGATCTCCATCGCCGCGAAGTTTTTCCTTACCTGTTTCGTCATCACGGGAGTTGCCCTCGCCTTCGCGGGAATGGCCGGCTACCTCCAGTTCAAGAAATACGCGGCCGACGAGATGGACCACAGCCTCCAGAGCCAGGCCCGCCTCGTGGCCGAGGTGTTCCGCCCCCTCCTCGCGGCCGCCGAGCCGGACCGGGAAAGGATCTCGCGGGAAGGAGACCGGATCGGAAGGGACCTCGACACCCGCCTGACGATCGTTCTCCCGACCGGGGAAGTAGCCGCGGACTCGACCGTGGGAGCGGCCGCGGTCCCGGGAATGGAGAACCATGCCGATCACCCGGAGGTCCGCACGGCGCTGTCCGGGAAGATCGGGGTTTCCACGCGGCGAAGCATCACCGTCCGTGAGGAGATGCGCTACCTGGCGATTCCCATCCTCGCCGACGGGAAGATCCTCGGCGTCGCCCGCACCTCCGTTCCGGTCTCCCTCCTGAACCGGAGACTGGACCGGGTGCGGACCATCACCTGGGGCACCGGGTTCGTGGCGTTCCTGCTCATGCTGGCCGGGACCGCGATCCGGGCGAAGCACGTGACCGGCCCGCTCAAGGAGATGACCGCGGCTGCCCGGGAGCTGGCTGCGGGAAATTACGGGAAGCGCGTCCACGTCAAGACTTCGGACGAACTGGAAGAGCTTGGTGCGGCGTTGAACCTGATGGCGTCCCGGCTCGAACAGACCATCTCCCAATCGGAGGCGGGGAAGGCCCGCCGGGCCACCCTCCTCGAAAACCTCTCCGAAGGGGTCATCGTCGTCGCCGAGGACCGGACCGTCCGGATGATGAATCGCGAGGCCGCCAAGATCCTGGGGACCCCCGCCGGACCCGCGGACGGGCGCCCCATCGCCGAGGTCATCCGTCATCCCGGGGTGCTGGCGTTTTTCGACGCCTGGAGAAGAGGAGAAAATCCCTCCCCGCGGGAAACCCATATCCCCTCGCGCGTCGGCGACCGGACGGTGCGTCTTTCCGGGACCATGGTCCGGTACGACATCGAGCAATCCACGGACCTTCTGGTCACGCTTCGCGACGTGACGGACGAGAAGCGGCTCGCGCGGGTGAAAAGCGACTTCGTCTCCAACGCTTCGCACGAGCTGCGCACACCGTTGACGAACATCCGAGGCTACCTGGAGGCGATGCAGGATGCGCAGAGGGAGGGAGCTCCCTTCGACCCGTCGTTCCTTTCGATCGCCAGCGCGAATGCGCTCCGGATGGACCGGCTCATCGAGGACCTCCTGGAACTCTCGAGGGCGGAGTCCGGCCAGTCGCCGCTGGAAATCGATGAGACCCCGCTGCCGGCCTTTCTCGATCGTGTCGCCGCTCTCCACCGCACGGCGGCCGAGCGTGCGGGGAAGGCCTTGACGGTCCGCGGCGAGGACGTCACCCTGCGGGCGGACGTTCGCAAGCTGACCCTGGCCGTGTCGAACCTGTTGGACAACGCGATCAAGTACGGCCGGGAAGGCGGGCACATCACGCTGGAAGGGAAGGCGGAGGAGGGGGCCTGCCTCCTCG
>CAYILU010000327.1:0-1617 GCA_964364235.1 uncultured bacterium
CGGCGATCAGGACGGGGATCGAGGAGGGATCCTTGATCTCCCCCAGCGCCCACGCCGCCACGTACCGCCGCTGCCGGTCGCTCCGAAGAAATGCGGTCAGTTTCGGGACCGCCTCTTTCGCCCGCAGTTCCCCCAGCAATCCGGCGGCCAGCTCGTTCTTCCAGGGCTCGGAATCTTCCAATGTATCCAGCAACGGGGGGACCGCCTTGCCCTTAAGCGTCGTCACGAACCGGACAAGCCGCTCGTTGTCTTCCGTGAGGAAAAACGGCAGGAGCGCATGGATTTTGGCTGGGTCCCCCGACTTCGCCTCCTCCATCGCGACTTCCGCCTCCTTCGACAGCGGCGTCCCCGGAAACACCGTGTGAAGGCCCGCGTCGGGAGCCTGAACGCCCGCGACCCTTGTGGAAGACGTGCAGGAAACTGGGAGCAGTAAAAACGCCGCAACTGCCAGGAGAACTGCCGCATCCTTTATGCTGCGCTTCAAATCGTGTCTCGGTTCGTTCCTCATCGAGCTTCCCCGGTACCGTCGGCTCCGCCGCGCGGACCGGCTTCCCGGATCGGCGATGGAGCTTCCTCCGTAAAGTCCACCACGTCGATCGCATATTCCTTGTCGCCGAATCCTTCATACCGGGCCGGGCCGAACTTCCTCCCGTCCCAGATCTTCCCGATCGTGCCCTTGGCGGGGTCGCGGTCGGCGTCCGGTCCCCAATAGTTCCCCCGGGCCAATACACGCTTGGGGAGCGGGACATTCTGCGCCGCCTTCCCGATGTTCCGGGACCCGCGCCTCGCCGCCTCGGCGCCGGCAAGTCCCAGGGAGCCCTCGCGCTCCTCCCAGTCTCCGGACTGGAACCGCTCCAGCCGGACGCTCATGTCGTTCCGTTCGAAATTGTTTCCGGAAATGCGGGGGTACGAGGAGTAGTTTACGACCACCGCGTTCCGGTTATGGAGGAAGACGTTGTGCTCGATCGTCGCGTGCGATTTCCTGAAAAGGTTCACTGCCGCCTGGTTTGCCTCGAAACGGTTGTGATGGACGGTCGGGGACGAGAATTCCCGAACGTCCAGGGCCGTCAGGTTCTCGCGGAAAGAGGAATCGGCGATCTCGATGGAGCAGAACTGGACCGCCTGGATCCCCGTTCCGACGTTCTCGAAGGAGCAACGGGAGATGACCGAATCCCTGCCCATCTGCCTCGCCACGATTCCCTTCTCCAGCGAGAGGAATCTGCTGTCCTCCACCCTGCAGGGGGATTCCGTCAGCGAGAAGATCCCGGTTTTCCCGCGGGAGAACGAGCAGCCGGACACCTTCAGGACCGCACCCTTGTCCCCCACGATGCCGTACCCTTCGATATTGACCATGCGGCAATTGCGGAAGATCCCGTTCCCCCCAAGGGAAATGACCGCGCCTGCATCGTTCCCGTCGAAGAGGCAGTTGTCCGCCACGGCCTGCGACTTCTGGTTGCCGCGGACCCCGGCTTCGCACGCGGCGAAGACCCCGTTTGCGATTCGTGCGGACGTGTCCGTGAGAGTGATCCCCTCCTGAGCCCCCTCGATACGGAAACCGGCAATCGAATGTCCCGCCCGCTGCCCGCCCAGAAGCCTGATCCCCCCCCACAACACCTT
>CAYILU010000328.1:0-1611 GCA_964364235.1 uncultured bacterium
CGACTGGAAGACGTTTCCGCGCGCACCCGGCGTCTACCTCATGTCGGATTCCCGCGGGAAGGTCCTCTACGTGGGGAAGGCGAAGGACCTGCGCGCGAGGCTCAACAACTACGTGGTGGAGGGGGGCGACGGCCGGCCCCAGGTACCGCACCTCGTACGCCGCGTGTCGGACGTCCGCTGCATCGTCACCTCCACGGAGAAGGAGGCCCTTCTCCTCGAAAACACCCTCATCAAGAAGCACCGCCCGCAGTTCAACGTATTCCTGAGGGACGACAAGGAGTACCTGCTCCTGCGGATCGACCGGAAAGAGGAGTTCCCGCGCCCAGAGCTCGTAAGAAAGGTCGCGAAGGACGGTGCGGCCTATTTCGGCCCGTACTCGTCCGCCCGCGGGATCCGGGAAACGCTGCGGCTCCTGTTCCGGCTCTTCCCCCTGTGCTCCTGCTCCCGGAAGAAGTTCTCGTCAAGGACCCGGCCCTGCCTCAACTACCAGATGGGGCGGTGCGGCGGCGCCTGCGCGGGGAGGATCACCCGGGAGGAGTACCTCCCCATGGTGGACAACGCGGTCCGGTTCCTCAAAGGGGACTACCGGGACCTGGTGAAGACCTGGAAAGGGGAGATGGCGAGGCAGGCAAAGGAGATGAAGTTCGAGGAGGCGGCGAAATACCGGGACCGGATCGACACCATCATGCAAACGCTTGTCCGGCAGCGGGTGGTCCGCGCCGTCCCCGGGGACGTGGACGCGGTCGGCTGGTTCCGGGAGGGGACGGAAGCGACGGCGGCGGTCCTGCACGTCCGCGCCGGAAGGCTCTCGGACGCACACAGCTACGGCTTCCGCGCGGAAGGCGCGGCGGACGAGGCCCTCTCGTCCTTCCTGCTCCAGCACTACGGGGAAGGTGCGTACTTCCCGGGGGAGATCCTCCTCCCGATGGGGATCCCGGACCACGGGCCCCTCGAGTCCCTCCTCTCCGACAGGGCCGGACGCCCGGTGAGGATCAAGGTCCCCCGTTCGGGGGAGCGATTCCGGCTCGTCGCTCTGGCGAACACGAACGCGGCGGAGGCAGACCGGATGCGCAGGGAAAAGGAAGCCGCCTACGAAGGGGTGTCCTCCCGCCTGGCGGCCCTGTGCCATCTCCCGGCGTCCCCGGTGCGGATCGAGGGATTCGACATCTCGAACCTCTCCGGGACGGAGCCCGTCGGATCGATGGTCACCTTCATCGGAGGCAAGGCGGCGAAGAAGTGGTACCGGAAGTTCGCCATGCGCGGGGTGGAAGGGCAGGACGACTTCGCGATGATGGAGCAGGTGGTTCGCCGCCGGTTCGGCCACGAAGAGGACTTCGGGGGGGCGCCCGACCTGGTTCTCGTCGACGGTGGGAAGGGGCAGCTCTCTTCGGCGCTGGCGGCGATGAAGGCGGCCGGGATGGACTTCATCCCCGTCGTCGCACTGGCCAAGGAGAGGGTCCGCGGCGGCGAGACGCTCTTCCGGGAAAGGGTCTTTCTCCCCGGCAGAAAGAACCCCGTCGTCTTCCTCCCGAACGATCCGGCGCTTCATCTTCTCATGCGGGTTCGCGACGAGGCCCACCGGTTCGCCCTCTCCTTCCACCGCGCCCGCCG
>CAYILU010000329.1:0-1602 GCA_964364235.1 uncultured bacterium
ATCACCCACCCCGCGCTTTCCAGCGCCTTCCGCAACTCCTCCTTCTCCATCGCGCGCAGATACTCGGCCCTCGGCGGGGATTCGCGGGTACCGCCGCGGTCGGCGAGGGGAGTCGCAGCGGTCACTCCGGATACAGGGGGTGGGCCGGCGGATTCCTGCGTCGGGAACGTCCGGACGGGGCGGGGGAGATCGGGGACGTGGACGACGGAGGATTTCGCCAGGACCACCGCACGCTCGACGAGGTTCTCCAGCTCGCGGACGTTGCCGGGCCACCGGTACTCCATGAGAAGGTCGAGGACCCCGGGCGAGAAGGAGACGTTCTTGCCGTGCTCCTTGTTGAACCGCTCCAGGAAGTATTCCGTCAGGGGGATGAGGTCTTCCCGCCGGTCCCGCAGGGGCGGCAGGAAGAGCGGGATCACGTTCAGGCGGTAGAAGAGGTCCTCGCGGAACCGTCCCTCCTCGATCAGCTTCTCCAGGTTGGCGTTCGTGGCGGCGATGATCCGGACGTCCACCGAGACGGTTTTGTTCTCCCCGAGCCGCTCGAACTTCTTCTCCTGCAGGACGCGCAGGAGCTTGACCTGGGTGGGGAGGGGGATGTCCCCGACTTCGTCCAGGAAGATCGTACCGCCCGCTGCCTGCTCGAACCTCCCTTTCCTCTCTTCGATGGCACCGGTGAAGGCGCCGCGCTTGTGGCCGAACAGCTCCGACTCGAGCAGCGTCTCCGGGAGGGCCGCGCAATTGACGGTCACGAAGGGGTCCTCGGCGCGGGGGCTGGCGAGGTGGATCGCCCGGGCGACCCGCTCCTTGCCGGTCCCGCTCTCCCCGCGCAGCAGGACCGTCGCGCGGGAGGGGGCGACGCTGAGAACGGACGCGAAGACCTCCTGCATCCGCTTGCTCTGGCCGACGATGTTCTCGATCCGGTACGTCTTGCGGATCGTCTTGTCGAACTCCTGCCGCTGCCGCTGGAACTCCTCCTGGAGTCGGCTGATCGCCGCGTGGAGCTTGAGCGCCTGCCCGATGAGGCACCCGATCACCGTGAGGGTGCGGGTGTCCCCCTCCAGCGCCTGGGTCCCGGCCCGGCCGATCCGCTCCGCGGTCAGCACGCCGAGCGCCTCGTCGCCGATCTTGATGGGCACGGAAATGTAGGAGAGGGTCTCCTCCCGGGTCTTCCGGTGCGCGCGCGTCTTGTCCAGGAACGACGGCTCCTGCCGGACGTCGGGGATGGCGATCGGGCTCCCCGATTTCATCGTCTTCCCGACGATCCCCTCCCCCCACACGTAGCGGGCCCGGCTCCGCTCCTCCGCCGTGTAGCCGGCGGACACCTCCATCCGGATCTCCCGCGTGGCCGTGTCGGGAAGGTGGATCGCGGCGCGGTCGAACCCCAGGATGCTCTGCAGCGTGCGCAGGGAGGTTCCCAGGGCGCGGGGGAGGTTCTGCGTCGAAGTGAGGATCTTCCCCACCTCGTAGATGGCGGAGATCTCCGCTTTCTCGGGGGAGCGCCGGTTGGCCATGGGTCCAATTATAGCCCGCGCGCGGGCCGGGGAAATTCAAATAGTGCGAAGGATCTCCGATGTATAATGCGGTCAATCTCATTTCGTCGGG
>CAYILU010000330.1:0-1585 GCA_964364235.1 uncultured bacterium
GCGAAACGCCATGGCGATGAACCAATGACAAAGGATCTGTCACAACACGGGATTTTTCACTCCGAGGTGACCTGGTGGAACCTGCCTCCTCCAGCCCTGATCGAACACGCCATTCAGAGGCGGGAGGGCCACCTGGCGGACGGGGGACCGCTGGTCGTGCGGACCGGGGAGTACACGGGACGTTCCCCCAACGACCGGTTCTTCGTACGCGAACCATCGAGTGATAAGGACATCGGGTGGGGGAAAACCAACCGGCCCTTCGACCCGGAGAAATACGAGGCGCTCCGCTCCCGGCTCCTGACCTACCTGGAGGGGAAAGAGCTCTTCGTCCAGGACTGCAACGCGGGCGCCGACCCGGAACATTCTCTCCCCATCCGGGTCATCACCGAGACGGCCTGGCACAGCCTTTTCACGCGGAACATGTTCCTTCCGGAAACGGATCCCGAAAAGCTTTCCCGCTTCGCGCCCGCCTTCACGGTGATCGACGCCCCCGGGTTTCACTCCAGCCCCGATAAGGACGGCACCCGCTCCGAAGTCTTCATCCTCATCCATTTCGACCGGAGGGAGATTCTCATCGCAGGGACGCTGTATGCGGGCGAGATCAAGAAATCCATCTTCACGGTGATGAACTACCTCCTCCCGAACAGCGGCGTCCTGCCGATGCACTGCGCCGCCAATTACGGGAAAGACGAGGACGACGTCGCGGTCCTGTTCGGTTTGTCGGGCACGGGGAAGACAACCTTGTCCGCCGACCCGTACCGCACGCTCGTGGGAGACGACGAGCACGGGTGGAGCGACCGGGGTGTGTTCAATTTCGAGGGAGGATGCTACGCGAAAGTCATAAAGCTTTCCCTCGAGGCCGAACCCGAGATCCACCGGACGACCGGAATGTTCGGAGCGATCCTTGAAAACGTCGCCATGAGCACGAAAACGAGGAAGCTCGATCTGGACGACGCGTCCCTTACGGAGAACACCCGCGCATCCTACCCGCTCTCGTTCATCCCCCGCGTGTCGCCACGGGGATTCGTGGGCCACCCCCGGCACATCGTCATGCTCACGGCGGACGCTTTCGGGGTCCTGCCTCCCATCGCCGCCATGACCCCCGCCCAGGCCATGTACCACTTTCTCTCTGGCTACACGGCCAAGGTGGCGGGCACCGAGCGCGGCGTCATCGATCCGGAGGCCACCTTCAGCGCCTGCTTCGGGGGCCCCTTCATGGCGCTCCACCCTTCCGTGTACGCCAGGCTCCTGGGCGAAAAAATCGCGAGGCACGGAACGCGCGTCTGGCTTCTCAACACAGGCTGGACCGGCGGTCCGTACGGCGTGGGCAGCAGGATCCGGCTGCCCTACACCCGGGCGATGCTTCGTGCCGCACTCTCCGGGAAACTCGACGACATCGAGAAGGGTGAGGAACCTTTTTTCGGGCTCCTCGTCCCGAAATCGTGCCCGGATGTCCCGGCGGAAGTGCTCGATCCCCGCTCCACGTGGCGGGACAGGCAGGCCTACGACGCCCAGGGACGGAAAGTTGCGGGCATGTTCGAGGAGAACTTCGCGCAATTCGGGAATCTTGTATCGCAGGAAGTGC
>CAYILU010000331.1:0-1583 GCA_964364235.1 uncultured bacterium
CGCGAGTTCCTGGCGGTCGTTCACGAGGCGCACATCAAGCGCGTCGTCCTCTCCTCGCTCGATGACGACGCCGGGGAAGAGATCAAGAAGGCCCTTCGGGTGCGGGACGAGGCGATTCGCCGGGCGAAGATGCGGGTGGAAGCCGCCGAGCGCGACGAACGCGTCTTCGAACGGTATGCCCCCGTGTTGATGTCGGCTTTGCGCGGGGTACCGGCGGACGCCGACCCCGGCGACAGCGGAGCGCCCTGGTGGTCCGACCTGCGGGAACTCGCCGTGGATCTGCGGGAGCGTTGGGGGGAAGTTCTCGAGGCCGCGGGGAACGCGGTCGAGACCCGCCACCGCGACTGGTTGAAGAACCACGCGCGGCGGATCGTGCACGGGACCCCGAAACCGACCCTGGAGACCCTTCTGACCGACGACCAGCAGGTCAACGTCTCGGAGTTCATCCTCCGCCACGCGCGGCAGAAGGGCGTGGGCGCCGTGCAGCTCGAGAGCATCGAGCGGCAGAGGCGGGTGATCGACCGCATTTTGGAGGCCTTCGAGCAGCCTTACGGGCGCGACGAGAAACTCATTGTCTACGATCGCCTCACGAAGCTGGGCCTTCTTTCAAGGGCTCCCATGGTTCCGGACCGGGACATTCTCTGGGACGACGCGATTCGACGGACGGAAGAGAAGCTTAAGAAACGGGGAGAGGACATCGACGAGTTTGCAGCCGTCGAGATGGGCGGCGGGGAACCCGCGATCTTGAGCTACTCCAGCGGTTCCACCGGCCAACCCAAGGGGATCATCTCCCTCGTCGGCGCGATCGTCGCCGGGGGCCAGACCATGTTCAACTCCTTCGGGCTGGCGCCCCATGAGATCCACCACACGTCCACGGACTACGGATGGATCGTGGGTCCCGCGTACGCCTTGTGGTTCCCGATGATCGAGGGCAGGACCTTCCTCCTCCAGAGCTTCGTGCCCACTCCCCGCAGGCTCGCCCAGGTGGTCGAGGAGTTCGGGGCCTCGTTCCTGAAGGCCGGCTCTCCGATCTACGAGGCGATGTCGAAGGTCGACGGGCTCTTCGATCCCGACAAGGGAGGTTTCGACGTTCGGTCCCTGCAGCGTGAGGGGGCCCCGGGGACCTGCGGCTGCGCGGCCCCCTACTCCTACCCGGCCCATGCCCGGATCCAGGCCCTGCTGGGCGACGTGGCCATCAACTCGCTGTGGCGCACCGAGGATTTCGGGTCGCAGCACGCAACGTTCAAGCGCCGCCCGAGCGTCGAACACCGTTGCGTCGAGACCTACCGGTCCGAACTCCGGCTGCTTGACGGGACCCGGGAACCGGGGGTGGTGGTGACCCGGGTGCGGACCCCGATCGAGATGGACTCCGAGCACCCCGAGATCCTCCCGTTGCCGTGGGTGAACCCGGTGATCGCCGCCCGCCTGGAGGACGAAAACGGAAACCGGGTCGAGTCCCCGCGCATGGTGACCGAGGCCCTCATCACGGCTCAAGGCCGGGGACGCAAGGGGGTGATCGGGCAGCTGCTCTACCGGGGCTCCCAGCCGCACCGCATGGGGTGGCTGATGGGCAGCAACGAGGG
>CAYILU010000332.1:0-1548 GCA_964364235.1 uncultured bacterium
GGAGCGGAGGTACGGCTCGTATTCCTTCCCCGCCTCGAGGAGCCAGGCGGAAAAATCGTCTTGCCCCATCGGGGGCCGCCGCAAGGCCTCCAGAAAATGATAGTAGACGCTCCCGTTCGTCATCCGCCGGAGTGCCGGGGCGAGCTCCCGCGGATACCGGATCCGCTCCCCAGTGTCGAAGACCACGGTGGTGGCTTCCTTGAAGAGGAATTCGTCCCCGGATCGGACCCAGGGGATCATCGTCAACTCTCCGAGCCGGTCGTCGATGACCTCCAGGACGACCGCCCGCAATTCCTCAATGCGCTCGTAGGAGTACGGGTCGAGGATCCCGAGCCGTTCCGCCAGCACGCGATCGCCCAGGTAGAGCTTCGCCCAGACCGCGAAGTCGTTCCGGTAGTCCGGGTCGTCGAACGTGGGCCGGAGCGTGGTCTCGCAGAAGTGATGGAACAACACGCTCTCGCTGCAGGTCGCGATCCGGTCCCGCAGTTCCCGCAGGTTCATCGCCGGAGACAGGCCGCTCATCCGGATGAGAAGGGCGCAATCCTTGACTTCAAATGGGGTCATCCCGTCTTCGTCCTCCTCTCCGCCGCTTCTCCGCCCGGCGCCGCGGAACCGGCCATCTCCCGCACGACGCGCGCAAGGTCCGGCGGCCCCTCCACGTAACGGGCGCCTCGGACCCGGATCCTGTCCCCCACGACGACCGCCGTCCCCTTCTTCGAGATCACCCACCGCATCGCCATGGCGTCGTTCTCGTCGTCGCCGGCGTAGAGGATCGGCCCGGCGGCGGGATCGAACTTGAGCACCCTGCAGAGCCGCCGGACGCCGAAGGACTTGTTCGCCGAAGGGAAGAACTGCACATCCGCCACGGCGGGGCCATCGAAGACCCGGATCCCCGTATGTTTTTTCAGGTCCCGAATCAGGGGATACAGCATGGCCAGGGCCTCGGGAAGGACACGGCGGAAATGCACCGCCGCCGACCAACGCTTGTCTTCCAGTTCCACACCGGGAAATGCGGAGATTCTCGCCAGATCGGGAAGAACGGCTTCCCGCGCCTCTTCGAGCTTCCGTTCCGCTCTTTCCCCCGGGGAGATCCGATGGCCCGCCGGAAGGCGCCACTCGAGGCCGCTCACCCCTCCCAGGAAGATGTCGGGGACCGGAAGCCGGGAGGAGAGGTCGTCGAGAGAGCGGCTCGACAGGACGGCGACCCGGTTCCGCGGATCCTTCGCAAGATCCTTCAGGAGCGCGCGGGACGCAGAGTGCAGCCGCGCAGCGTTTCTGTCCGGGACCAGGGTGGAAAGGGTGCCATCGAAGTCGAAAACCCACAGACTCCGGTATCCGCCTGTGCGTTTCACCTCATCCCGCCCTGCGATCATCCTGCAGCTTCCCGCGCTTGCGCATTCCGGCCGCATCCAGCAGCATGCGCCCGGCCCAGCGGTAGACGTTGAATTCGCTTATGAGGCCCCGCATGATCCGCATCCGTTCGCGCTGTTCGGTCGCCGGCATGGTCAGGGCCATGTGCAGCGCGGCGGCGCACTGGTCGATGTCGTA
>CAYILU010000333.1:0-1534 GCA_964364235.1 uncultured bacterium
GACCCAGCGCGCCCGCCCCGATCCAGAGGCTTCCCCGATCCCCGAAGGATGCGACGCGGTAGTCCCCTTCGAGGAAACGGTGGAGGCCGGAGGATTCGTCAAGATCCGGGGACCGGTCAAACCCCGCGCGCACATCCGCTTCCGGGGGGAGGACGTCTCGGCCGGCGACCTGGTGATCCCGGCGGGGACGGTTCTTCGCCCTCCGGAGATCAGCATGCTGGCCTCCTTCGGAAGGGCGTTCGTCCCCGTCTACCGGAGGGCGCGCGTCGCCGTGCTGTCGACCGGCGACGAGCTCGTGGAGCTCGGGGACCCGCTCGCGCCCGGCAAGATCATCAACAGCAACACGGTGTCGCTTGCGGCGGCGATCGAGGAGGCGGGCGCAGTACCGGTCCTGCTCGGGATCGCGGCGGACGACAAGGGCAGCCTGAGGGAGAAGATCGAGGAGGGGCTTCGCGCAGACGCCCTCATCACTTCCGCGGGCGTTTCCGCGGGCGACCGGGATTTCGTCCGCGAGGTCCTGGACGAGCTTGCCGTGAAGGAGGTCTTCTGGAAGGTGGACATCAAGCCCGGGCACCCCACCGCCTTCGGCCTGAAGGAAGGGAAGCCCGTCTTCTCCCTCCCGGGGAACCCGGTCTCCTCCCTGGTGACGTTCGAGGTGTTCGTGCGCCCCGCGCTGCTCAAGATGATGGGGCACCCCCGACCGTTGAAGGCCCCGATGAAAGCGGTCCTCAAGGAGCCTGTCCGGAAGAAGGCGGGGAAGGTGCATTTCTTCCGGGTGAGGATCGAGGAGGAGGGGGGGGAGTACATCGCGCGCACTTCGGGCGACCAGAACACCGGGATTTTGAGAACGATGGTCCTGGCCAACGGCATCGCCGTCCTGCCTGCGGAGAAGACCGTCTTCGAGGCCGGCGAGAAGGTGGACGTCTACCTTCTGTACCAATCGGCGACCCCGAAGTAACCCTTCCGGTCCCCTCTACCCGTCCTGCTTGAGGTAGCGGTTGATCCCCTCCGCGGCCTTGCGTCCGGCGTCGATGGCCCGGACCACCAGCGACGCCCCGAGGGTCGAATCCCCGGCGGCGAAGACTCCGGGGGTGGAGGCCATCGAGTCGGCGCCGACCCGGATGTTCCCGCGGTCGTCGAGGGCGAGCCCCAGGTCGTGGACCAGCGGCCCGTGCTCGACGTGGACGAAGCCCATCGCAAGCAGCACCAGGTCGGCCGCAAGCTCGAACCCGGAGCCCGGGATCTCGCGGAATCCGCGGCGCCCGGAGGCGTCGGGTTCCGACCATTCGAGGTTCGCGCAGCGGAGCTTCCGGACTGCGCCGTTCTCCCCCAAGAACTCCTTCGTCGCGACGCTCCACATGCGTTCGCACCCCTCCTCGTGCGAGGAGGAGGTGCGCATGACGACCGGCCAGGTCGGCCAGGGGTTATAGGGGGTGCGGGTCTCGGGCGGCCGGGGCAGCAGCTCGAGCTGGGTGATCGATGCGGCCCCCTGGCGGCGGCTGGTGCCGACGCAGTCCGAGCCCGTGTCGCCCCC
>CAYILU010000334.1:0-1521 GCA_964364235.1 uncultured bacterium
GAAGGCCTCTCGGGAAACCGGTGCGCCTCCTGCACAGCAAAGCTCCGTTTCGTGGTATAAAAGTCCCCATGAAGAGCGCAATTTCCGCGCTTCTGCTGTGTCTTGCGCTGTTGGTCCCCTTGCCGCTCCGGGGGGCGACGGACAATACCCCGCCGGGAACCGCCACCTATCAAGAACGCTCCGCCGCCGAAAAGATGAGCCGGTCGCGCTACCGGAACCTGGAAGTTGCCTCCCTCGTCCTCATCCTCCTCGTGGGGGGCGGCGCCATTCTCTGGGCGGTCAGGAAGAAATAGGACGTGAGAGCGACCCTCCCCAAACGGATTCTCGTCGTCGACGACGAGCCGCAGATCCTGTCCTTTCTCAAAGACCTCTTCGAGCTCGACGGGTGGGATGTCCACCAGGCCTCCAACGGCGCCGAGGGGATTGAGAAGATCGAGCGCGGACGGTACGACGTCATCCTGACCGACCTCAAAATGCCCGGAGCCGACGGGATCGATGTCCTCCGGGCGGCGAAGAAGATCCAGTCCGACGCCGAAGTCGTCCTGATGACCGCGTACGGCACCGTCGACAGCGCGATCGAGGTGATGCGAGGAGGGGCGTTCCACTTCCTGATGAAGCCTTTCCGGGCGGAGGAGGTCCGGCACCTCGTCGACAAGGCCTACAGCCAGCGGCATCTGAAGCGGGAGAACCTCTTCCTCAAGGCGGAGGCCCGCGGGCAGTACCAGTTGCAGGCCGTCGTCGGCGGCAGCGAGGCCATCCTGGAGGCGGTCTCCCGCCTCCAGAGGCTGGCGGACACGGAAGCGCCGATGCTGATCGAGGGGGAGCACGGGACGGGGCGTGGGTTCTTCGCGCGGATCATCCATTATCAGAGCTCGCGGTCCGGCGGGCTCTTCGTGCCCGTGGTCTGCGCGGGTGTCCCCGAGGACCTGCTGGAGAACGACCTGTTCGGCCACGAGCCGGGCGCCTACCCGCGGGCCCTGCTCCCCCGTTCCGGGAAGGTCGAGTTGGCGAACCGGGGGACGATCTACCTCGCCGACATCGACACGGCGGGGGCCGGTATCCAGGAAAAAATCCTCCAGCTCCTGACCAAGAAAACCATTCTCCATGCGGGAGGCAGCCGGGAGATCGAGGTCGACGTCCGCCTCGTAGCGTCGAGTGCTTCCCGCATCGAGGACCCGCCGGGCAAGGGGAAATTTCTCGGGGCCCTCCGGGACGCGCTGCTGCCGGGGCTCATCCGGCTCCCCCCGCTGCGGAAGCGGGCCGAGGACATCCCCCTGCTCCTCCATCACTACCTCTACGAGGCGAACCGGAAGAGGAAGAAGCCGCTCAAGGGGTTCAGCGAGGCCGCCGTCTCGGCGCTCGCGGCCTATCCCTGGCCCGGGAACGTCAGGGAGCTTGAGGAACTCGTGAACAGCCTCTCCGCCCGGAAAAAGCAGGGGACCGTGGTGGATGCCGCGGATCTCCCCCCGGAGATCCTGTACGGCCGGAAACGCAAGGTCGCGGTGGACGAATCCGCGCCCG